>JANQUM010000217.1 GCA_030731175.1 Spirosomataceae bacterium | reverse complement strand
TCTACTTATAGCTTTTTCATAATTTGATAATGCAAACCTATAAAAAGGTACTATGCAATGCAAGATACTTGGCGAGAATAAATTCGCCGCAATTGATGAATGGTCAAAAAAGCGGTTGATTGGCAAAAATGCCTGATAAGGCTTTTGCCAATTTTCAGAAAAATCAATTTTAGATTTATTTGAAGCAGAAAGTGCCTGCCTAACAAAATAAGTAAGTACTTTGTACCGCACAAAAAACAACGGAAATATGCTACATTCTATCAAAACGTTACCTCCGAAACTATTGATTGGAATGCGAAATCATGTAACGCTGCAAAACCGAAACCCTTTTGAGCTTTGGAGTAAGTTTATGCCCCGAAAACGGGAAATTAAAAATACGGTGAACGAGCTCCTCTACTCGGTGCAGGTGTATGATACTCACGAAGCCCCAAAGCTGACTACCAAGTTTGACCAATGGGCGGCGGTAGAAGTAGAAAACAGTAGCGATGTTCCTGATGGAATGGAAAGTTACGAGTTAAAAGGCGGCTTGTACGCCGTATTTATTCACGTTGGTTTACCGAGCAGTTTTCCCGAAACCATGAATCATATTCACAACGAATGGTTACCAAACTCAGAGTTTGAGGTCGATTTTCGAGAACATTTTGAGGTTTTGGGAGCTAACTATAAAAGAAACGACCCTACTTCTGAAGAAGAAGTGTGGGTGCCGGTAAGAATCAAAAAACGATAAATTTTGCGGGGAATACTTTTTTCTCAGAACTAAATAAAACAGACCTTTTATAACACTCTCTTTCTTAATCATCACATGAAAACCAACACTTACCCCCTTTACATAAAAGTATGCTGCGTCCTGATTTCGGTGGTTATAATTGTTTATATACTAAGTGTCTTGCAGGATTTTTTAGTGCCAATGACTTTTGCGTTATTGCTTGCTATTTTGCTTTTGCCACTATGCAACAAATTAGAGAAATTCAAGTTTCCCCGTCCGCTCGCTATCACTTTATGTTTAATGTTAGCAGTAAGCGTAATTTCTCTACTTTTTTACTTGATTGTGTTGCAGATCAGTACGTTTGATGAAATTATTCCGGCACTTAAAGAACGCTCATATACTTGGTTTGACTCTTTTCAACAATGGCTGAAAAGCAGCTTTAACGTAGAGCTTGACGAAAAAAAGCTGAATATCCGTGATAATATGAGCGGAATTTTCGAAAACGCTTCGGGCATTGTTTCCGGCACATTATCTTCCACTACGGGCTTTCTTTCCAATTTGGCGTTAGTGCCGCTTTATATATTTTTGCTTCTGTACTACCGAGATTTTTTCCGACGTTTTCTGTACAAAGCATCAAAAATAACCGACGAACGCATTGACACTATTTTGTACAAAATCAAGAACGTGACGCTAAGTTATATGGTAGGTTTGCTTCTTGTTATCGGAATTGTGGGAACGTTGAATACGGTTTCTCTCTGGATTTTAGGCATAGACCACGCCCTTTTCTTCGGTTTTTTTGCGGCAGCATTAGTGCTTATTCCTTACATTGGCGTTGCCATTGGGTCACTGCTTCCCATCATGATGGCTCTTATAACCAAAGACTCTGCTTGGTACGCTTTTGGCGTAGCGGCATCGTTTGGTACCATCCAATTTTTAGAAGGTAATTTCATTACACCTTACATTGTAGGCTCGCAGGTGAGCATAAATCCGTTTGCGGCAATCGTTGCCCTAATTTTATTTGGTAGCTTGTGGGGTATTGGCGGCTTGGTTTTGGCGTTACCACTCACAGCAATCATCAAAGTAATTTCCGATTCTTTCGAGTCGCTGGAGCCACTCGGATTTTTGCTCGGAGATGTTGATGAATAACTAAGTCGACTTATTCGTTGTGGTGGTCTAATTACTTTGGGTAGCGAAAGAGAAATACGTTCCTTTGCGGTTAAATTATACAGTACAACAAAGAAATTTTCACGCAAAGGTCGATGCAAAAACTACTACCCGTTTTTCTCATTTTTTTGGCAACCGTTTCCTTCGGTCAAAAACAGAACGACAACTACAATTATTACATCAAACGAGCTACATCACCCATTAAAGTGGACGGCATAGTGGACGAAATTGCGTGGGAAAGTCCGCAAGTTGGAGCATCTTTTGCCCAAATATTGCCGATGGATACCAGCATGGCAATTGCCCGCACAGAATTTAAAATGTGTTACGATGACAAGAACATCTACGTGATGGTCATCAACTATAATCTTTCTCCCGGAAAGCCCTACATCACTGAGTCAATGAAACGAGATTTCTCTTTTTATGGCAATGATAATAACCTGATGGTGCTTGATACATTTGACGACCAAACGAACGGCTTTTCGTTCGGGTCATCGGTAGCTGGCGGACAATGGGACGGACTTATTTCGCAGGGTTCGCGGCTTGATTTAAGTTGGGAAAACCGCTGGGAATCTGAAACAACTTACGACGACGAAAAGTGGGTTTGGGAAGCCGCCATTCCGTTCAAAACCATTCGTTACAAAGAAGGCATCACAAAATGGGGCATGAATTTCAGCCGCCTCGATCTCAGCATTTCTGAAAAATCAGCGTGGGCTCCCGTTCTGCGGCAGTTCCCGTCTATTTCGCTTGCTTACGCCGGAAATTTAATTTGGGACGAAGCACCACCAAAACCAAAATCTAACATTTCCATAATTCCGTTTATTACGGGAGGAACAGTCAAAAATTACCAAGCCGGAACTGCCGCAAGTTACGACGGCGACATTGGGCTTGATGCTAAAGTCGGGTTGACTTCGTCACTCAATTTAGATTTGACAGTAAACCCCGACTTTTCACAAGTTGAAGTGGACGTGCAGCAAACAAATCTTGACCGTTTCGAGCTTTTCTTTCCCGAAAGACGGCAGTTTTTTCTCGAAAACGGCGACTTGTTCAACAACTTTGGTTTTAGCTCCATTCGCCCTTTTTTCTCGCGGAGAATTGGCCTGGACGCTCCCATTCGTTACGGGGCGAGAGTCAGCGGAAAAGTCAATAAAAAACTGCGGATTGGCGTACTCAATACCCAAACCGGGAAAAATAGCAGCGGCGGATTAGGTTCAAATTATTCGGTGGTTTCGTTTCAACAACAAGTTTTTGCTCGTTCAAATTTTGCGGCAATTTTGGTAAACCGCGAAACCGTTGGCGAAGCCACACCCGACAAACCATCATCATTAGCGGCTTATAACCGCACGCTCGGTTTTGAGTACAATTTACTTTCAAAAGATCAGCAATGGAACGGAAAAGCATTTTACCTCAAGACATTTTCACCTTTTACAAACGGCGAAGACAACAATATTTACGCCATGAATATTGAGCGAAACGGACGTAAATTTAATGCCGGATTACAGTTAGAGCGAGTGGGCGAAGGTATAAACGGCAACGAAGTGGGGTTTATTCGCCGGCAAAATTACGTTTACCTCAAGCCCGAAATTGGTTACTTATTTTTTCCAAAATCGAAGAAAATTGTTAGTCACGGGCCGGGGCTGTTTTACAACTCCTACTTTGACAAGCAATTCTCGAATATGTTTGAGAACACCACCTATTTCAAATACGACATAAATTTCTTAGATCGAAGCCAAATTACGGCGTGGACGGCAACGGATTTCATCCGCTTAAACCGTGACTTTGACCCGACAAATTTAGTAGGCGAACGCCTAGCGGCTGGCACCGAACATAGCTGGCGATCATTTGGCTTAGAGTACGAATCAACCAATCAAAAGCGGTTAACCTATTCTGCTGCGATGCGTACCGGAGGATATTACGCCGATGGCGAACGTTTCCGCATGAATGCATCCGTGGGTTATCGTTTTCAGCCGTATGTAGCCGCCGTTATACGAGCCGAATATAACCATATTGCTTTTGGCGAAGCAGAGGTTTTACCCGTAGTTTTTCACAATAATAGCTACGACCTATGGCTCGTCGGCCCACGTATTGACGTGACGTTTACGAACAAACTTTTCCTGACGAACTTCCTGCAATATAATAACCAAACGAACAACGTCAACCTGAATACTCGCTTTCAATGGCGGTACAGCCCCGCGTCTGATTTGTTTATTGTTTACACCGATAATTATTACGCAGATACCTTCAATGTGCGTAACCGTGCCATCGTCTTGAAATTCACTTATTGGTGGAATGTGTAACGGCTTTGGATGGGAAATTACGCTTTGGTAGAACCTTGCAGGCAAAGCGGCAAAATTATCATCGCAGAGAAGCAAAAACGCTAAAGCAGACTACCGAAAGCAAACGTTTTGAACAAAGTTTTAGCTACACCAATTTAACTAATACAAGTAAGTTTTATGTGGCTCTGCCTGTTCGGAATGCCATGTTTACCTACTCGAATAGGATACGTTACAGTTAACTTTCCCGATTCAGTAAAGATTGGTAAAGTAGTTTACTACACATAATCAACAGCATTTAAACAAAAAATTGAACTATGAAATCACTCGCTACCCTTCTCACTGTATTGTTTTTTAGTTTTATAACCGCTGCCCAAACAACGTATCTTTTAACGCCCGATAGAATTTTCGACGGCGAGCAATTAACTGAAAATCAATCAGTTGTGATTTTAGGTGAGAAAATTGCGGCGATAGGCAGAAAAACAGATTTGTTGAAAAATTACCCATCGGCAACCGTTATCGACCTGAAAGGAAAAACGCTGATGCCCGGAATTATTGAAGGACATTCGCACTTATTTTTGCACCCGTACAACGAAACGCCGTGGAACGATCAGGTGCTGAAAGAATCCCGTTCGCTTCGCACAGCAAGAGCCGTAAAACACGCCGAAACCACCTTACTTTCTGGCGTAACAACCGTGCGGGATTTGGGAACGGAAGGAGCCGAATACGACGATGTAGGTTTAAAGCAAGCCATCGAACAAGGCATTATTAGCGGACCCCGAATGCTCGTTGCCACCAAAGCTTTGATTGCCACGGGCAGCTACGGCCCAAGCGGTTTCGCGGCTGATTTTGTAGTGCCGCAAGGGGCAGAAGAAGCCGATGGCATCGACGATCTCACCAAAGCCGTGCGTCGGCAAATTGGTAAAGGAGCGGATTTAATCAAAGTTTACGCCGATTACCGTTGGGGACCAAACGGCGAAGCACGACCCACTTTCACGGAAACAGAACTGAAATTAATCGTTGAAATTGCCGCTTCGTCGGGAAGAAAAACGGTAGCCCACGCTGCCACACCCGAAGGAATGACACGGGCGATTAATGCGGGAATAAGCACCATCGAACACGGCGACGGCGGCACGCCCGAAGTGTGGAAATTAATGAAAGAAAAAGACGTTTGCCTCTGCCCCACCCTTGCCGCCGGAGATGCCATTTCACAATACCGAGGCTGGAAAAAGGGAATCGACGAAGAGCCGATACGCATCGTTGAAAAACGAAAATCATTTCAGGAAGCTATGAACGCAGGCGTGAAAATTTGTTTCGGGGGCGACGTGGGCGTTTATCCGCACGGTGAAAATTACCGTGAACTGGAATTGATGGTTGAATACGGCATGAAAGCTATTGACGTACTAAAGTCTGCAACGTCTGTAAACGCAGATGTATTTGAATTGACCAATAAAACG
>JANQUM010000216.1:2993-5616 GCA_030731175.1 Spirosomataceae bacterium | reverse complement strand
GTGGTGGTTTCGTGCGAAGGTTGCACACGCCAAACGCCATGAAAGCTTCCGTGCTTTAAAAAGCCGTTGGCAAAACCGTTCATTGTTTTTTCAGCCGGAAAGAAGAGTTTCAGAACGATATGTTCCGTCCGCCGACGCACCACGTAATGCGGGCAAAATTGTCTTCGGATGGTTTTATTGAAGCCCTCGAACACAACGTTTCTAGTGGAGCGGTGGCTTTCGGTTCGCCGTTTATTCCCAGTTTTGCCGAACCAGTTTTAGGGGCAGATTTTGGAGCTTGGCGGGGCGGATTAATCAATTACGATAAAATCCCGAATTACCGTGCCGTTTCTTGGAAAGTAGAACTGCCATTTGCCACAAGTTGGTGGAGAGGTTTAGGTTTACTTGCCAACAGTTTCGCCATAGAATCATTCATGGACGAACTCGCTTTCGCCGCCAAAAAAGACTCGATTGGGTTTCGAATTTCTCAAATAAAAAACGAAGGAGAAAGTAGCCGTTTGATAAAAGTTATCGAAGCCGCTCGCGACAAATCTGGTTGGGGCAAAGCCTTACCGGAAGGTCATTTTCACGGTTTTGCCTGCTCAACGGATGCCCAAACGCCCGTTGCAGAAGTGGTAGAATTATCCATTGAAGACGGTGAAGTAAAAGTTCATAAAGTGACGTGTGCCATTGATCCGGGTATTGCTATCAACCCCGACGGCATCCGTGCCCAGTGCGAAGGGGCGATTATTATGGGAATCAGTGCCGCCATGTTTGAGAAAATGACCATCAAAGACAGCGTAGTGGAGCAAACCATTTACGGCCCGTACAAAATGGCGTTGATGAAACACGCCCCCAAAGAAATCGACGTAATTATCTTAGAAAATAGCGACAAACCAACTGGAGTAGGCGAACCACCTATCGGGCCCATCGGAGCAGCAATTGCAAACGCCCTTTTCGCCGCAACGGGTAAAAGGCTGCGGAATATGCCGCTGATGGAGGAGATGGGGAGGGTTTGATTTACTCGGGCAGCGGAATTGGATAATATTTATCCTCGTAATTTTTTATCAAAAGTAAAGCCGCTTGCAGTCGTTTCCCTTCTGTTGTATTAGGGTTTAAATTTTTATCGAATTGAGTGTCAATCCACTTTAAGAGTTTATCGTATTCTGCTTCTGAATCAATACTAAATTTCGTACTTTTTTCCATTTAATCAATTTTTAAATCTTTCGAGTTCAATTGTACTCTTGCCAGTGCAGCTCTGCTTGAATTACATTCTTTTCTTACAATTCTCAAAGTGGCTTTCTTTTTGTGATAATCACTAAAAGCTTCTCGCAAACCTGCGTCCTTAAACATTAGTTGATTTTTATCATCTGCAAAATACTCAATTTCCACAAGTTGTAAATCATTTAACTCCCTGAATCTATCTGCAATAACTGAAAGTGTATTCGGCTGTCGATGATCTACAACTAATTCCTCCCAAAAAGAAAGTTTATTTGTTTCTTGACATTTCACTTTTCCTTTTACTGAAAACTCGTCAAAAAACTTTTGTTTAACAGAAAATAAATCTTCTTGTACTGTATTTCTACAAGTTTTTAAGAAAAGCGTTTCAGGCGAAGTCGGTTTGTTATTAATCATCATAATGTAGGAAATGAAACCACTTTCACCGTTTTTATAATGAACCTCAAAGCATTTCGTGTTAAACTGTGCTCGTCCGATTTTAATGTCGATAATTGAATATTCATCAGCATTCAATGAATCGTCAAATCCTAATTTTAACGTGATTTGTTGATTAGTATCAATATTTTCTTCCTGCGTAACTACATAGTTCAAATAATCATAGTCGATGAGGTCAAGCACATCATGGTAATGCGTGTCACTCAAAGATTGCTCGAAATCGTATGAATTTAGTATCTCCTTATAGAAGGAAAGTGCATCCTTCTTAGACTTAAAATTCCTGTTTCCTATTTTTATTCCCACGGTGTCGAAATTATCTGGCCTTAAGCTATAATATTATTCCAAAACTATCAAATTAATTACCTTTACGAAAATAACTGTTTTGCAGAATAAATCAACTTCAAACAAATGAATTTCAGAATCGGACAAGGCTACGACGTACATCAATTAGCCGAAGGATATAAACTTGCTTTAGGCGGCGTAATCATACCGCACCACAAAGGCTCAATGGGGCATTCAGACGCTGATGTGTTACTTCACGCTATTTGCGATGCCCTTTTGGGAGCCGCCGCAATGGGCGATATTGGCATTCACTTTAAAAACACCGACCCGCAATGGAAAGGCGTTGATAGTAAAGTTTTGCTCAAAAAAGTAGTCGAGATGTTGGCGGAGAAAGGCTATAAGGTTGGAAACGTGGACGCAACACTCATTTTACAAGAACCAAAAGTGATGAAATACGCCCCTGAAATGCGAAAAGCCATCGCCGAAACCATCGGTTTTTCAATTGATGACATTTCCATTAAAGCCACCACCGCCGAAACTATGGGTTTCGTGGGTCGGGAAGAAGGCGTTGAGGCTCACGCCATTGCATTAATTTATAAATAAGTTTGTCAGCCGTAACTTGTTGAAGGCCGTCAATATTTTTTATCTTTGTCAATCATTTCAAAAACCTCACTTTTTCGGTTGAAAT
>JANQUM010000216.1:534-2893 GCA_030731175.1 Spirosomataceae bacterium | reverse complement strand
TTCACCTTTTACGAAGGTCCACCGAGTGCCAACGGCAAGCCCGGTATTCACCACGTAATGGCCCGAACGATTAAAGATATTTTCTGTCGGTACAAAACTTTGCAGGGTTTTCAGGTAAACCGGAAGGGTGGCTGGGATACGCACGGACTACCCGTTGAATTGCAGGTTGAAAAAGAAATTTCGGCGGAGTTGGGCGAAAAATTCACGAAAGAAGATATCGGCGTAAAAATTCCGATTGATGAATACAACCGCCGTTGTCGCGAAGCCGTGATGCGTTTCACGGATATTTGGCAAGACATGACCGAGAAAATGGGCTATTGGGTGGACATGGAAGACCCGTATGTAACCTACAAAAACGAGTACATCGAATCTGTCTGGCATTTACTTAAACGCCTGTACGACAAGGGTTTACTTTATAAAGGTTACACCATTCAGCCCTACTCTCCCGCTGCCGGAACGGGTTTAAGCTCGCACGAACTCAACATGCCCGGCACCTACCAAGACGTTCGGGATACGTCCATGACGGCTCAATTTAAGGTTATCGAAAACGAAAAATCAAAAGCACTTTTTGCGGCTTCCGAAGGTGAGGTTTTCATTTTAGCTTGGACAACTACGCCGTGGACACTTCCTTCAAATTCAGCGTTGACGGTTGGAAAAAACATTGAATACGCGTTTGTAAAAACCTTCAACCCGTACACGCATTTGCCCTCAAATGTAGTGCTGGCGAAAGACTTGATTGGAAAATATTTCACGGAAAAAGGAAAAGATGGCGATTTTGAAGGCTACGCCGATTCCAATAAAAAAGTATTGCCGTGGACAGTCCTGACCACCATAAAAGGCGAACAATTAGCAGGAATTGACTACGAGCAATTAATGCCGTACGTTCAACCCGATGCCCCTGCTTTTAAGGTAATTATCGGCGATTTTGTAACAACCGAAGACGGAACGGGCGTAGTACATACGTCTCCTACTTTCGGTGCAGATGACTTTAAAGTTGCTCAGCAGAACGGGATTCCCGCTATTATGGTAAAAGACGAAACGGGCAAAGAAATGCCGCTCGTTGATAAGCAAGGCCGTTTTGTAAAAGAAGTAACCGATTTCGCTGGCGAATACGTAAAACAGCAATATTATTCCGACGAAGAGCTTGAGCAAGAGCGAATTAAACAAGACCGGGAAAATTACCTTTCGGTTGATGAGCGGATTTCAATAAAATTAAAAGAAGACAACCGAGCTTTTAACGTACAGCGTTACGAACACTCGTACCCACATTGCTGGCGGACGGACAAACCCATTTTGTATTATCCGTTGGATAGTTGGTTTATCAAAACTACGGCGGTTAAGGAACGTTTAGTCGAACTGAATAAAACCATTAACTGGAAACCCGAATCAACCGGAACGGGGCGTTTTGGAAACTGGTTAGAAAACCTTGTTGACTGGAATCTTTCCCGCAGCCGCTATTGGGGAACACCGCTTCCGATATGGCGAAACGGCGACGGCGAAGAAATTTGCATCGGTTCCATCGAAGAGCTTTCAACTGAAATCGACAAAGCGATTGAGGCAGGCTTGATGACCGAAAACTATTTAAAAGGCGATGGACAATTTGACCTTCACCGCCCGTATGTTGACGGCATTGTATTGCTTTCCCCAACCGGAAAACCGATGAACCGTGAGTTGGATTTAATTGACGTTTGGTTTGATTCGGGTGCCATGCCGTATGCTCAATGGCATTATCCGTTTAATCAGGAATCGGAAACACCAGCAGACGATTTATTACCCGAAAGTCAAGGATTCATTCGTTCCTCACAAAAGGCTACAGTTGAAAACTCCGCACAAGTTGGATTGAACGGTGTTTTCCCCGCTGATTTCATTTCCGAAGGCGTTGACCAAACCCGTGGTTGGTTCTTTACGCTGCATGCCATTGCAGGAATGTTGTTTGATTCCGTGGCGTTTAAAAACGTCGTTTCAACGGGACTGGTTTTGGATAAAAACGGCAATAAAATGTCGAAACGTTTAGGTAACGGCATCGACCCGTTCGAGACGTTGACCAATTACGGTGCCGACCCAACCCGCTGGTATATGGTAACGAACGCCCAACCATGGGATAACCTAAAATTTGACTTGAATGGTATTACGGAAGTTCGCAACAAATTTTTCGGGACACTCACAAATACGTACAATTTTTTCGCTCTTTATGCTAATTTAGACGATTATACGCTTTCGGGCGATTTAATCAATATGCCGCTTACAGAACTTGATAAGTGGATTTTATCTAAATTGCAAAGCCTGATTATTGAAGTCGAAGAAGCCTACGAAACCTACGAACCAACAAAAGCGGGACGAGCTATTCAGGACTTTGTAA
>JANQUM010000216.1:0-524 GCA_030731175.1 Spirosomataceae bacterium | reverse complement strand
CTTTGTAACTGATCAACTGTCAAATTGGTACGTTCGTTTGGGAAGAAAACGCTTTTGGAATGTAGCCGAAACTGCTGTCCCTTCGGCAGCAGATTTACTACCGGAAAGTAGAGGGTTTATCCGTGATGCTCCGCACTTGAAAATGACTGGTTCAGACAAAGCCGCCGCGTACGAGACACTCGGATTGTGCTTAAAAACTGTATCCCAACTGATGTCGCCCATTGCTCCGTTTTACGCAGATTGGTTGTATCAAAATATCACGGAAGCAACAGACTCCGTACATTTGAGTGATTTCCCGAAGGCAGATGCAACTTGGATAAATACCGAACTCGAAACGTCTATGAGTTACGCTCAACGTATCAGTTCAATGGTACATTCAATTCGTAAAGCGAATAAAATCAAAGTTCGTCAGCCGTTATCAAAAGTATTGATTCCGGTTTTAAATCAAAGTACACGCGACGCAATTAGGCAAGTGGATGAATTGATAAAATCAGAAGTGAACATCAAATCGGTTGCATATATAG
>JANQUM010000215.1:880-5671 GCA_030731175.1 Spirosomataceae bacterium | reverse complement strand
AAAACCCTCCCGATTTCATTTTGTTGATGATAAAATCAGAGGCTTTCATGGATAGTGCGAGGATAGTCCAAGTTGGATTTTTATCAGCTTGCGACGCAAACGCTCCGCCGTCAACGCAGAATAAATTTTTCACATCGTGCGACTGGCAATTACTATTTAACGCAGACGTGGCGGGGTCATTCCCCATTCGCACCGTTCCTACTTCGTGAATAATTTGACCGGGTTTTGTTAATCCGTAATTGGAATCAGCTCCGGGCTTATCTCCGACAGGAATCCCGCCAAAACCATCAATTACTTCCTCAAAAGTATCTTGCATGTGCTTGGCTTGCTTGATTTCGTAATCGCTCCACTGATAGTTAAAACGTAATACGGGTATTCCCCATTTGTCCACGGTATTTGGGTCTATTTCACAGTAATTATTTGCACTTGCAACGGATTCTCCCCGACCAGACATTCCGATGTACGAGCCATAAAAATGGCGGTGATCTTCTTTGAGTGCCGCTCCGTAGCCGCCAGCGGGTTTCATTTTTCCATCGCTGCCTGGATATTTTCCGTTTAGTTTTTCCATTCCGAAACCAAAGCCATACGATGGATTACTCATTCCACCCCAGTATTCGATGTGATAACCACGAGGAAAATCGAGTTTGGCGTTATCTAACCACCACGGCGAATACACATGTAATCCGCCTACGCCGTCTTCGTTGTAGCGTTTTCGCCCAACCATTGAAGGCACAAAAGCCATCCGATCTGCACCGGTAGAATCATGAAGGTATTTACCCACAACTCCTGACGAATTTCCGACGCCGTTTTGAAAGCGGGAAGTTTTTGAGTTCAGCAACATTCTCGCAGATTCGCAGGCACTGGCGGCGAGAATCACCACTTTACCTTTTACGGCGTACTCTTGTTTTGAGATTTTATCAACGTAAGAGACTCCCGTTGCCTTGCCGTTGTCGTCGGTTAAAACTTCACGAGCCATGGCGTCGTTTATCAATTTTAATTTGCCCGTTTTCATGGCGGGTTTTACCAGAACTGATGACGAAGAAAAATCGGCGTACGCCTGACAACCACGGTTACATTGCTTGCAGTAAAAGCATTGGCCTCGTTCGTCATTTATTGGTTCGGTTAATATAGAAAGGCGGGACGGAATGGTAAGCACTCCCGTTTTTTTGTTACCCTCCATTACCTTTAATTCATGTAAACGGGGTTTTGGCGGACGTAAATAAATGCTATCAGGATCGTCAGGCAAACCTTCTCGAGTGCCGAAAACGCCAATTAGTTTGTCAACACGATCGTAATACGGAGCAATGTCTTCGTAGCTAATTGGCCAGTCTTCACCAAGGCCGTCAATGCTTTTACGCTTGAAATCTTTTGGTCCGAAGCGGAGGGAAATCCGTCCCCAGTGGTTAGTTCGACCACCGAGCATACGTGACCTAAACCACCAAAAGTCAGTGCCTTCTTTTTGGGTATATGGTTCACCTTCCAACTGCCAGCCGCCCCAAGCCGCGTCAAAATCACCGAAAGAGCGGAATTTTGAGGCCGCACCCCGCCGAGGCGAATCCCACGGCTTTTTTAATTGCGTTATAAATTTAGAATCACCTGGGTCGTAAAAACCACCCGCCTCGAGCATACAAACGTTTGCCCCTGCTTTGGTGAGCTCGTAAGCCGCCATGCCGCCGCCCGCTCCAGAACCCACAATCACGACGTCGTACAATATTGGATCTTCTTTAATTTGAAAGGACATATCTTTTGGGGAATGGTTGAAACCGTGAATGAAATAACAATTAAGTTTAATTCATACTCAATTTAGTACAAAAAGTAGCATTACGAAAACAAATTTTACCGTTTTCTAAATTATTTTAAAAAACGAAACGAAGGCTTCCATTTTAGCCTCTATTCCACAAAAAATGCAAACCCATTTTCAGGATTTGCATTTAAGAATATTAATGTATCTACCAGCGATTATTTACTTTCTACCCACTCCACCATTTCTTTGAAAACGGCCTCAGAGCTACCCATATAGCCCGTGCTTTTATGAGCGATTTTACCTTCGGCATCTACGCAGAATTTAGCAGGAATGCCTTCAACTCCGTACATCAAAGCGGTTTCGCTACCGATGTCTAAAACCGGATTTAAATAATCAAAACCTTTACGTTTTATAAAGCTATCAACGGTTGATTTCCACTGATCTGTACTAACTCGCTCAAACGTATTTACGAATAAAAACTTTACATCGTCACGGTCTTTGTACTTGTCCATTGCTTGTTTCATACCAGGAAACGACATGATACAAGGCCCGCACCAAGTTGCCCAGAAATCAATGATAACCTTTTTACCTCGTAAGTCTGACAATTTCACTTGCTTTCCGTCTAAGTCAACTAAGTCAAAATCAGGTGCCATTTCGCCAAGTTGCCCCGCACTTTTAGCGTTCATTTGTTGCACAAATAACTTGGCGAAGTAATGGTCTTTACCTTCTTTCTCGACCCGCCCGGCTAACTCAACTAAGTATTCCTTATCCAACTCCGGATTAAGGAAGTTATTAGCCGCTATAATTCCCGCCAGCGAAGTTCCGAGTTCGCTGATTAGCGGTTTTACGTTTGCTCGATTGGCATCATTCAGTGTTTGAAATTGAGCTCGTAACTCTACCTGCCGCTTAGGATTTGCCTTCTGAAAGTCAGCTTCCAGAGCGGCACGTTGCTGTGCAAAAGACTGCATCTCGGTAGCAATTTCGTTAAACTTATCCATCGTTTTAGAACCCACAATTTTGTAGGCAGGAACTCCCTGATCGGGCATTGTGCCGTCGGCGGTTACGTCAAGTGATTCACCACCTTCAAGAATTAACCCAATGATTTGCTCGTTATTTATATTTAATTGATAGATGCCGGGCTGATCAATTGCGAAGTCAAATGCAAATTTATTGCCGACTACATCCGCCGAATCTAATTTCTGAGCAAGATTACGCTCGTTCATTTTTTCGAGGTACGCCGTTCCGGTCACGTTTTTGGTGAGCGTAACATTAATTTTTACGGGCATTTTTTCAGATGCTGTAACCTCGGTTTTCTGAGCATCAGTTGCACTCTGCGAATTGCAAGAAAGCGTAGTAATGGCAAATAATATCCCTAAAGTGATTTTTAACATTTCGTATTATTTATTGTAAACTTTTTAATAATAATTCGTTGACCTTTTTCGGATCGGCGGTTCCTTTTGAAGCTTGCATAACCTGCCCCACAAACATACCTAACAAACCCTTTTTCCCTTTTTTAAATTCGGCAACTTTCTTCGCATTTTTAATAAGTACTTCGTCAATTAGTATTTGTAACGTTCCACTGTCGCTTTGTTGTATTAATTGATGTTCATTTGCCAACATTTCGGCAGATTTTTCAGCATTTTCAATCATCAGCGGCAATAGTTGCTGCGTTGCGGCAGTATTACTAACTTTATCTTCGGCAACGAGGTTCACGATTTCCGCGAGGCGTTCAGGCGTGATAGAGAAACTTTCCAGCGTTAATTTATTATCAGACAAATACCCCCGAATTGTGGAGATTATCCAGTTAGCGGTCAATTGTTTTTCTGTTGTAAATTCAAGCGTTGCTTCAAAATAATCAACCCATTCTTTATCTTCGATCAACGTGGTTGCGTGTTCGGGCGAAAGACCGTATTCGTTCACAAATTTAGGAAAAAGTGTTGCGGGCAAACTCGGCATACTTTGCTCAATTTCAAGTAATTGTGCGTCAGATATACGAATTGGGGCTAAGTCTGGTTCGGGGAAATAGCGGTAATCATTCATGGTTTCTTTCACCCGCATCCCGTAAGTTTCTCCGTTATCGGCGTTGAATTTACGGGTTTCCTGAATGAGCTTTTCACCGTTATCTAACATTCCGGATTGTCGAACAATTTCAAACTCAACCGCCCGTTGCAGGTTACGAATCGAGTTCATGTTCTTTATTTCAACCTTCGTACCAAGTTCTTTTTGTCCTTTCGGTCGAAGCGAAATATTCAAATCCGCTCGCATGGAGCCTTCCTCCATGTTTCCATCGCAAATTCCGAGGTAACGCACCATTCGCCGTACTTCGTTTAAATACGCTCCGGCTTCTTCTCCGCTTGTAATGCACGGGTCAGAAACGATTTCGATAAGCGGTGTTCCAGCACGGTTAAAGTCCAAAAACGTTTCAGTTTCGCTTAAATCGTGAATGGATTTTCCGGCATCTTCTTCCAAGTGAATTTGGTGCAAAGAAATCGTGTGTTCACGGTATTCTTTTCCGTCACGCAACCTGATTTTCACGCCGCCACCCACGCAAATCGGATATTTATCCTGCGAAGTCTGATAACCTTTTGGGGAATCTGCGTAGAAATAATTTTTACGGTCAAAAAACGTAAATTGGTTGATTTTGCTACCGCAAGCCAATCCCATTTTCACGGCGTATTCCACAGCTTTTGCGTTTGTTTTTGGCAAAACGCCCGGGTGTGCAAGCGTAAGCACGCTTATATTGGTGTTTGGCTCATCACCAAAGCGGTTAACATCACTCGCGAAAAGTTTGCTTTCTGTTGCTAACTGACAATGGATTTCAAGACCGATTACTACTTCGTAGTTCATTTAATTATTATAGATACCACACAAAGGTAAAAAATGAAGTTGAGTTTTTTATGGTAAAATAATTTGGGAGTTATAGTGACCAACGGCTTTTCTAAGGGTATATAAAGAAAGAATATGACTTAAAGTATAAAACCTACCACTCAATAAATGAAGTTTTAAGGCTTTATTAAAGGCATGAACTTTGGGACAAATTATTACCG
>JANQUM010000215.1:0-870 GCA_030731175.1 Spirosomataceae bacterium | reverse complement strand
TACAAAAACCACCCATAACAGTAAAACAAACATACTTCACTTCAAAAACCGAAGCAAACGGCAACCTATTACAATGGGAAACCACAGAAGAAGTGAACAGTGAAAAGTTTGTAGTGCAACGCAGCCAAAACGCCGTTAATTTTAACGACATATTTACGGTAGAAACTGGCAGTGATTCAAATGAGCCGAAACGCTACTCTTACCTTGATGATAGCCCTGTTTTTGGAACAAATTATTACCGCCTCAAGCAAATCGATATTGACGGCTCGATGAGTTTTTCAAAAATAGTTGCGGCAAAATGGGACTTTCAATCTGAAATCATATTTCCTAACCCCGTTACCGATAAAAGATTCGTTATTGACGGTGTGTCAGGTGAAATCATCAGAGCGATTTTGAGCGATATTAACAATAGGTCTATTCCCGTCAAATTGGATAAAAGCGGGGAAAGTGTAACCGCTACATTGGCTGAATCTATGGCAAGCGGGGTTTATTTTCTCCAAATTCAGACTTCTACTAAATCAATTTCTAAAAAAATAGTTGTGCAATAATGCTATCAAAAAATAAAACAACAACAGCGTCACCGCTAAAAAAATACAAGAAACCGACGCTAAGCAAGTTGGGTAAAGTCAGTAAACTGACGTTAAAAACTGGCTCTCAAACTGATTTTGGCACAGGCAAATTTAATCCGTAAGTTTTACTTAAACCTGCGTAATTTATAGAAAGCACTATTCGATTGACTATTTTTGACTTCGATTAATCCGAACCAAATTAATTGTTGTGCAGGAAATTAGTGCTTACGTATCGGAAAACAAGTTTTCAGCCACCGCTACAGGTGAACTGACGAATGAATATTTTGACGAAAGCATTCAC
>JANQUM010000214.1:5245-5685 GCA_030731175.1 Spirosomataceae bacterium | reverse complement strand
CATCTATCTGGGTGATGCATTCGTGTAATTCCACATCAAAAACTTTACCCTGGGCATCCATCGGTTTCAAGCCCTGACGCGTCATTGTGTTGTTCAACTTGTCAAAAACAAGCGAAATACCTTCTTTGATAGGGGCAATTTCTGTTGCAACGGTGAAAGACGCTTGAGCACGCTCGAAATCATCCATTACAGGAATCAATTCCCGCAGAACATTTTGCGAGGCATTCTGAATAAGTTCGATTTTCTCCTTTGCAGTTCTACGCCGAAAGTTTTCAAATTCAGAGTACATTCTTATGTACTTATCCTTCATTTCGCCTAATTCGAGTTTCAACTTCTCTTCGGCGGTCATTTCTTCGAGTTCAATTTCTTCTACTTCGTTGTCTGTTTCAGCCGCTTTGTTGGCTTCTGTTGATTCCTCAACAAATTGCTCCGCATTATTT
>JANQUM010000214.1:1434-5235 GCA_030731175.1 Spirosomataceae bacterium | reverse complement strand
GTCATCTCTTCGGCGATTGTTCCCTCCACAACGTTCTCAGATGTGGCAGCTTCGTTCTGAGTAGCTGAATCATCAACTACTTGCTCAACGTTATTTTCTACTTCTAAATTTTCAGTATTTTCTGTTTGCATGGTTTTAACAGCTAATAAATTTCGTAATTTTCGGATTAATAGTCAATAAAAATGCCATTGTGGCTTTTACTGACAAGATGACATTTTCAAAGTAATTATGAAGCTATATACAATTGACGCGGGATTTTTTAAACTTGACGGTGGAGCAATGTTCGGCGTCATCCCAAAGACGATATGGAGTAAGAAAATACCCTCAGACGACCTTAATCTGTGCAGTTGGGCAATGAGATGTTTGCTAATCGAGGATGGGCAACGGCTAATTTTGATTGACACTGGGATGGGTGACAAGCAACCGCAAAAATGGCAGAATTATTATTTCAGGCACGGCGAAGGCGAGCTGGTTAAATCAATAAGGCAAGCAGGTTTTTCAGCCAATGATGTAACAGACGTTGTTTTAAGTCACCTACATTTTGACCACGCCGGAGGTGCAATAAGTTGGAATTCTGACAAAACGAACTTCAGGCTTACATTCCCAAACGCTACTTACTGGACGCACTCTGAGCACTGGGCTACAGCAACTAACCCTAACCCACGGGAAGCCGCGACTTTTTTGAACGAAAATATTTTGCCAATTCAAGAATCGGGAAATTTGAATTTTCTTGATAAAATTAACCAACCCCTCGGTGCGAATATCGACTTTTTGTTTGCAGATGGGCATACTGAAAAAATGGTGATGCCGGTTATAACTTATCAGGATAAAAAGATTGTTTTTGCTGCTGACACAATGCCTTCTCACGCTCACATACGTATTCCTTACGTCATGGGTTATGATGTTCGTCCTTTAGAAACGATGAAAGAAAAAGCTACTTTACTCGAAAAAGCTGCAAATGAAAAATGGATTATCTATTTCGACCACGATCCATTTTATGATTGTGCCACTATTGAAAAAGTGGATGGAAAGTTTGCCGCTACCGAACTGGGGAAACTGAGAGATTTTATGTAAAAACCAACTATTTAGATTAAGATAATGTATTTGAAGACGATGGACTCCGACTTTTGGCATCAAATTAGATAATTTGATACGTGCAGCTTCGTTCTTTTTTATAACCAGCAATATTTTTTGTGAGAAAAAAACTCCTTCTTGTTCCTTTATTATGCCTCTTCATGGTATCGTGTTCGCAATTCAGCAACTCGATTACAAGTAAATCATGGCACAATGTAAACGCAAAATACAACGCACTCTGGATTGCTAAAGTCAATTACGAATTTGTAACGGACACGCTTTTTTTGGTCAGAGAAGAAAACTACGCAAAAGTTTTACCCGTTTTTGTGCAAAATGACACGCTTAAAAATAAAATAGTTTCCAAAGAAATTGAAGAAGTTATTCAAAAGGCATCCCGAGTTGCCGAACGGCATTCAAATTCTAAATATTTAGACGAAGCGTACAATCTAATAGGAAACGCCCGAATCTTAAAAGGCGACTTTTTAAATGCTGCCGAGGTATTTAAATACGTAAACTCCAACGGGAAAAACACATTCCAGAAGCACGCCGCGTTAATCTCATTAATGCGTGTTTATATTGAGCAAGACGACTTAGAAACAGCCAACGAAGTCAGCAATGTCATCAAAGCATTGAAACTAAAAGGCGAAAACGTTACAAATTACTACCTCACAAAAGCTTATTATCACCAAAAAAATAATGAAGAATTACTAACCGCCGCTATTCTTGACGAAACGTTAAAGTTATTCCGTAAAAGCGAGCAAAAAGCTCGACTCTATTACCTGGCAGGGCAGATTTATGATAAAAATGGTCGGTCTGATTTAGCAACTCAGCGGTACTTGAGTGTCGAGAAAAATAAACCAAATTACGATTTATCTTTCAACGCTCAGGTGAATCTACTTGCTTCACAAGCAAGTAGTAACGGCGGCCGAGGAAACGCTATTTCTGCGTACGCTAAAATGCTGGAAGATAGAAAAAATAAGGATTTGCGAGATAAGATTTACTTCAAGATGGGAACGCTCGAAGCAGAGAAAAAAAACTACGAGAAAGCTTCCTCGTACTTTGCTCGCTCCGTAATCGAATCTAAGAATAATGAAAGTAAAGCCTCAGCATATTTTGCGATTGCTGAAATCAATTATACCAATCTCGCTAACTACGAAAAAGCAGCTTTATACTACGACAGCACATTAATAAACATGAAACCTACGGACCTAAACTATAAACCCGTAGCAGCAAAGGCAAACTCATTAAATAGCTTTATAAGATACAAAAAAGCAATCGCTCTTGAGGATAGTTTGCAAAAGCTCGGACAGATGAATCCGCTTGCGTTAGATAAAAAACTGGAGGAAATCATCCTGAACCGCGAGAAGGAACGAAGCAAAATGATTGAAATGGTAAATAATAAAGCCAATCCAAATTCAATCTCACTAAACCTAAACAATTTACAAAATCGCTGGGAACTATACGACCCCGTAAAAATTTCGCGTGGAAAATCAGCTTTTGTTCAAAAATGGGGTTCAAGACCACTCGCGGACAATTGGCGAAGAAGAGAACAACAGGCAGGTTCTTTAAGTATCAAATTAGAACGCTTAACTGAAGAACAAATACAAGCAGAAGAAGCAAAAAAGCTTCTCGCAAATTCTCAAAAAAGTACAATAGACAACGAGAAATTAACTGCTGAAAAAGCACTACTACTCGCAACAATTCCAATTGAAAGTTATCAGATTGAGGCATCGAAGATGAAACAGCAAGAGGCTTTATTTCAGCTCGGAAAATTGTACAAATTACAGTTTAATGAAATCGAAAATGCTCGTTTAACCTTTCAGGAATTACTCATTAAATTTCCAGATTCGCCCAATGCACCCGAAGCATTATACTACTTAGCAATCATGGCGGAAAACCAGAATAGCAACCCTTTCAAAAGTGCGTTACTCACGAAATTCCCCGAATCTACTTTTGCTCGAAGATTAGAGCGAGGAGCCATTGAAGTAACTACCGGTATGGAATCTGCGGCAAAAACATTTTACGAAAACCTTTATGAACTTTACTCAACTGGTCAATACGAGCAAGCACTTGCAAACGCTGACGTTGGTCTAAACAAATTTCAAGGAACAGCCATCGAAGATCGTATCGCATTCCTAAAAATTTACATTCTCGCCAAAGGAAGCGACCTTCTGGCTTACCAAAAAGCGGTTAACGATTTTGTTTCCGCGTTTTCGGGAAGTAAATTGCTGCCTAAAGTAAAAGCTTTGCAAGAATCAATTGCCAGTACAAAATGAAAAAAGAAAATAAAGAAGCAGACCCCGCTATCAATTGGGGCAAATATTATGCGTTATTGGCTGGTTTTCTTGTACTTCAAATTTTCAGCTATTACCTATTTACCCAATATTTCAAATGAGTAACATTGATTGGGTCGTACTCTTATGCACGTTAATTTTTATCACCTTTTACGGCATTTACAAAAACCGCGGTGATAAAGATATCGACGGCTATTTATTAGGTGATAAATCGCTACCGTGGTACCACGTGGGTTTCTCCGTTATGGCCACGCAAGCAAGTGCCATCACTTTTCTATCTGCACCGGGTCAAGCATTCACAGACGGAATGCGGTTTGTGCAGTTCTATTTCGGTCTGCCACTCGCAATGATTGTGCTTTGTATCACGTTCGTTCCAATCTTTCATCGCCTGAAAGTTTATACTGCATACGAGTATTTGGAAGATAGATTTGAC
>JANQUM010000214.1:0-1424 GCA_030731175.1 Spirosomataceae bacterium | reverse complement strand
AGAGTACGGGTTTTTACAGCCTTACTTTTCTTGATTCAGCGAGGACTTTCCACAGGGATTTCAATTTACGCTCCGTCGCTAATTATGTCTGCCATTTTTGGTTGGGAATTATTTTGGACCAATATTATGATGGGTGGGCTTGTGCTAACTTACACAGTTGTGGGTGGCACGAAAGCGATTTCGCACACCCATTTGCAGCAAATGATAATTATGACATGCTCTTTACTCTTCGCAGGATATTTAGTTGTTGACTTATTACCCGCCGACATGGGGCTTTTTGAAGCGTTGCAGGTTGCTGGAAAAGCCGAGAAGCTCAACGTAATTGATTTTGAGTTTAACCCAAAAGAAAAATATAATGTATGGTCGGGCTTGCTGGCGGGTTTTTTCTTACAACTCTCCTACTTCGGAACGGATCAATCTCAGGTTAGTCGATACCTAACGGGAAGTTCGGTAAATCAAAGCCGCACCGGATTACTGATGAACGGACTATTAAAAATTCCGATGCAGTTTTTGATTCTTATGCTCGGTGCTATTGTTTTTGTTTTTTATCTTTTTAACTCCACTCCAATATTTTTTAACGAAGCCGAAACACAACGTTTAGAGCAAAGCGTTTACGCCGAGGACTTTAAAGAATTGCAAATAAAACACGACGAATTAGTAAATCAACGGATAGTTGTGGCGAACGATTTGAAAACCGGAATTAAATCCGAAAATGACGCTTCGATTAGTACCGCACAAGATGCACTTGCAACTGTAAACGGCGAAATTGCGGTTTTACGCACGAAAGTCACCGATTTAATTACGCTCAATAATCCGGATGGAGATTCAAACGACGTCAATTATATATTTCTTCGGTTCATTCTCGATAATTTACCAAAAGGACTGATTGGGCTTCTGATTGCAATTATTTTTACGGCCTCAATGGGTTCAATTGCTTCAGCGTATAACTCTTTGGCGGCAACTTCGGTAATTGACATTTATCGCAAAACAAAAAAGAATGTGCTATCAAAGCCACATGAACTTGCGGCTTCAAAATATGCAACAGTTTTTTGGGGGATTTTCTGCATTTTCGTTGCTTATTACGCCCACCGCCTCGGCAGCAGCATGATCGAAATTGTGAATATTCTTGGATCGTGGTTTTACGGCGTAATTTTAGGAATTTTTGTGGTAGCATTCTATTTCAAAAAGATCGGGGCAAACGCCACTTTTATTGCAGCTATTATTTCGCAGATTTTGGTCATCTATATTTGGTACATAGATTGGGTTGCGTACTTATGGCTAAACCCAATCGGCTGCATTTTGGTTGTAGCGTTAGGCTTTATTGCACAACTATTGATCGGTAAAGAAATTTCGACAAAAAAAGACGAAAATGTCAGAGAATAATATATTAATCGTAGAAGACGACGAGCGAATTGCTCAAAATA
>JANQUM010000213.1 GCA_030731175.1 Spirosomataceae bacterium | reverse complement strand
GAGGATTGTAACCATCAAAACCCTATTCAACCTATGAAGCAGTTCGACAAATACATTATTCTTATTGCCGATGATGACGAAGACGATATCCAGTTTTTTGAGGAAGCCCTCGAAGAATTAAACGAAAATTCGGTTTTGATAACAGCCAAAAATGGTGTTGAACTTATTAGCTACTTAGAAGGGTCTTGTGAAGTGCCGCACGTACTTTTTCTCGATATGAACATGCCGCTCAAGAATGGGTCTGAGTGCATGAAAGATATAATGCAGCTTGATAATTGCAAAGACCTTCTAATTGTTATTTATTCTACTGCAATAAACCACCAAGAAATTCCGACGTACATTTCGCAAGGATCACGGCACTATATTCAAAAGCCGAATGATTTTGCCCAAATAAAGAAGGCAATTAAAACGGTGCTCTCAATTCTAAGCGAAAAACTTATTTATGACAAATTTGTAATTGACTTGGATACCCTGATAGATGAGTAAAAATAACTTTGATTTCATTTCGGCGAGTGGCGAAATGGCGGATTTAGTTCGCTCAATAGACTGGCAAAATTCGCTTGTCGGAATACCCGAAAACTGGCCGCAGAGTTTGAGAACAACCCTGAGCAACTTGCTAAATTCTAATTTCCCGATGTTTTTGTTTTGGGGGAAAGAACTTGTCTGCTTTTATAATGATGCCTACCGCCCAAGCCTTGGTATTACCGGAAAACATCCCTCATTACTTGGCTCAACTGCTAAAGTAGGATGGAGCGAAGTTTACGAACACGTACTTGAATGGACAAACCACATTTTTGATACCGGAGAGCCGCTGATGTTCCACGATAATTTAGTCCCGTTTTACAGAAATGGGAAAATGGAAGACATTTATTGGACTTTCAGTTATAGTGCCGTTGTAAATGATTTTGGTGAAATTGGCGGCGTATTGGTTACTTGTATGGAAACCACCACGCAGGTAGAATCCCTGCATAAATTAGAAAAAAGTAAAGAAGAACTACAATTTGCGATCGAATCTGCTGAGCTTGGCACTTTTGATTATGATCCTAAAACGGAAATGTTTAGCTCAAACAAACGCTTTAGAGATTGGTACGGTTTAGATAACAAACCATTGCATCACCTCAGTGAAGGTATCAGGGCAATACACCCAGCCG
>JANQUM010000212.1 GCA_030731175.1 Spirosomataceae bacterium | reverse complement strand
GAGAAACTTGCAATTTGCAAAGAAAAAGGAGCGGACGAACTCGTAAATTATACCGAAGTAAACCTCAAAGACAAACTCAAAGAATTGACCGAAGGAAAAGGCGTGGATGTAGTGTACGATCCCGTCGGAGATAAATTTGCCGAACCCGCCATTCGCTCGATGGCGTGGAAAGGGCGTTATTTAGTCGTAGGATTTGCGGGAGGAGAAATTCCGAAAATTCCGTTGAATTTAGCCTTGCTAAAAGGCTGCGATATTGTTGGGGTATTTTGGGGAAGATTTGCCGCCACCGAACCCGCAATGAACATGCAGAATATTCAGGAATTGGCGGGAAATTTCATGAAAGGAACGCTGAAACCGCACATTTACAAAACGTATGATTTAGCAGATGCCCCGCAAGCGTTGGAAGATTTGATGAACCGAAAAGTCATCGGGAAGGCCGTTATCACTACTTCCGACGATGCGTTTGATAAAGGACAAACCGTAGCTATAAAGCAACCAAAATCCGTAGAAATTGAGGTGACTCCACAAGGTGGGAAGTTTACGTTTGCATCTTTAAACGCCTTGAAAGCTCACGAAGGAAAATCGTTGGGAACATCAGCCTGGCAAACCGTTTCTCAGGAAATGATTAACGAATTTGCTTCGGCAACTTTTGATAATCAATGGATTCACGTGGACGCGGAAAAAGCCGCCGCTTCGCCGTTTGGCGGAACAATTGCTCACGGGTTATTGACGCTTTCATTAACTCCGAAATTCATTTATGAACTGTTCGAGGTTTCGTCTTCGCAAATGGGCGTGAATTACGGTATGAACAAAGTTCGGTTTATTTCGCCCGTGCCTTCGGGAAGTAAATTGCGGTTAAGTGCCGTGTTGAAAAGCGTAGAAATGAAACAACCGAACGTTGCCAAGCTGCTCATCGAAGCCACAATCGAACTCGAAAACTCCGAAAAACCAGCGTGCGTAGCCGAGTTGTTGAGCGTGATTTATGAGTAGAAACCAGCCCGTCCGCTCCTGAAGGGGAGCTTGCTTGTTCGACAAAGTCGAACGGCACGGGCAACTCAAGCTAACTACTAATTACGAACAAGGAAATTGACCAAACAAAAAGTTCCCCTTAAGGGGTTAGGGGCATGAACTGGCAAATCTACATCAAGAATTTTAAGAACTACCTGCAATTAGAACGTGGGATGTCGGATAATTCTGTGGAAGCCTACGTGCGGGATATTGAGAAATTACACAATTACGTTTCCCGGCTTGAACGAGTAGTTGAGCCGGAGAAAATGACCGAACATACGCTGCGGGACTTCCTGCAATATTTGAATGATTTAGAACTCGTTCCGAACTCTCAAGCCCGAATTCTTTCTGGAATCAAGGCATTTTACCAGTTTTTGGCGTTAGAAAACCTCATCAATACCGACCCAACGGAACAACTCGACGCTCCGAAAACCAACCGTAAATTACCCGATACGCTCAGTTTTCCCGAAATAGAATTACTGCTCGAAAATATTGATGTTTCAACGCCCGAAGGAACTCGTAACCGAGCGATTATTGAAGTTTTGTACAGTTGCGGTTTGCGGGTTTCAGAACTCGTGAATTTGCAACAAACCAACTGCTATTTCGACATTGGATTTGTGCGGGTGTTTGGTAAAGGAAGTAAAGTGCGGCTCGTACCGATTGGGCGGGATGCCATCAAATACACGAAAATTTACCTCGAAAACGTACGGAATTTTGGCGTGATTGAAGAAGGCCACGAAGATTACATTTTCCTTAACCGACGGGGCAGAAAACTCACCCGCGTGATGATCTTTATGATTATCAAAGATGCTGCCGCCCGGGCGGGAATCACGAAAAATATCTCGCCGCACACGTTCCGGCACAGCTTTGCTACGCACCTCATTGAAGGCGGTGCCGACCTCCGTGCCGTGCAGGAAATGCTCGGTCACGAATCTATCACCACCACCGAAATCTACACCCACCTCGACCGCTCTTTTCTGTTACAAACCTTGCAGCAGTTTCATCCGCGGGGGTGAGGCATATTACTTGCAATAGTATTGTTTTTTGTTGCGTCAAAAACACCTTTTTAAATTCAACGCAGACCTTAGAGTTACACTATTTCAGGTACTTGATTATATTGTTTAGCTCAATCCTGAAATTCAAAATGTCTTTGAAGGATTGCCAACATACCTTTAGAAGCTTCATTTTTCTTATCGACACTTCGCCTGTATCTCTTTCTTGGTGGGTAATTGGAATGTCAAATAAGTTTTTCCCCGCTTTTTTTGCCATGATGGATAAAAAAATATTTGGAGCAAATGGCGTAGGTTTGGGCAATTGTGAAAGCATTTTCTTTAAAAAATTAGCCTCGATCAATCTAAACGGTACATTTGAATCATGGATGTATGTTCCATAGATTAAAAATATACTGTATTTTAATATTCTTGTGATAAGTAGCCTAAATGGAGCGTCATTCCTCACTTGTCTAAAACCCAAAATAAAGTCGGATTCATTTCTTTTTGCCCAGAGCTTGAGCAAGTCCTTTGCTACAAATTGATTGTCGGAATCTACCTGAAAGATATACTCCGCATTTAATTCTACAGCTTGTTGATACCCAAAAAAAACCGCATTACCATGACCACCATTCTCTCTGTGGTACACAATTAAATCCGGATTTTTATCCTTAAGATTATCCAAAATTGCTCCTGTTTTATCTTTGGATCCGTCGTTAACAACAATTAATTTTGTTTGAATGTGATTTAAATCACCCTGAAGGAAACTTAGCCACGTTTTAATAACTTCTTCAATACATTCTTCTTCATTATAAGCGGGCATTACCAACACTAAATCAATGCTCATATATCTTTTTACTTTAAGTATCTTTTGGCAAAGTTGACAATTTCTTCTTTGAATTCATACCTTTACGAGGCAAAGGTAAAAGAAATTAAGTGTAATGGGTAGGTTAACAGCTGCATTAGTTCAATTTCTTCGCTAGTAGATAATTATAGTGGTTATTCTAATGATTTGACATCAAATAAAAAATAGAAGCGATGTATGATTTTTTAATTGTGGGGGCGGGTCTTTATGGTGCTGTTTTTGCTCACGAAGCAAAGAAAAAAGGAAAGAAGTGCCTGGTTATTGATCGAAGAAACCACACTGGTGGGAATATTTACAATGAGCAGATAGAAGGGATAAATGTACATAAGTACGGGGCCCATATTTTTCATACGAATGATAAAATGATATGGGATTACGTAAATAATTTAGTAGAGTTTAATAGGTACACGAATTCACCACTAGCAATTTTTGAAGGTCAATTATATAATTTGCCCTTCAATATGAATACGTTTCACAAGCTATGGGATATTAAAACTCCCGATGAAGCAATTGCAATAATTGAAAAGCAAGTAAAAGAGAGTGGAATTACAAACCCTTCTAATCTCGAAGAACAAGCTATTTCGCTAGTGGGTACTGATATTTATCATAAGTTGATAAAGGGCTATACCGAAAAACAATGGGGAAGAAAAGCAACAGAATTACCGGCGTTTATTATTAAAAGGTTGCCACTTAGATTCACTTACGACAATAACTATTTCAATGATAAATATCAAGGGATTCCGATAGGTGGGTATAATAAAATTACAGAAAAACTTTTAGAAGGAATTGACATAAGAACAAATGTGGATTTTTTTAAGGAAAGGGATGAATTGTCGACGCTTGCTTCTAAAATTGTGTTTACGGGAAATATTGACGAGTACTATGGGTTTAAATACGGAAAATTGGAATACAGAAGTCTCCAATTTGAAAATGAAATACTCGATACTGACAACTATCAGGGAAATGCAGTCGTGAATTATACTGAAGCTGAGGTTCCATATACAAGAATTATTGAACACAAGCATTTTGAATTTGGAAACCAAAAGAAAACGGTAATCACAAAAGAGTATCCGGTAGAGTGGCAAGTGGGTATGGAGGCATATTACCCTATGAATGATGAAAAAAACAATAAGTTGTTCAAAAAATATAAAGACCTTTCGCTGAAAGAAACCAACACCATTTTTGGGGGCAGGTTGGCAGAATACAAATACTATGATATGCATCAGGTAATAGGTGCAGCGTTGGCAAAATGCAAAAAGCTATTTACCGAGGAAACCTGCTAAAGTTCGTATTAAAGTCTGTTTGCTAAAGTGCAAAACCAACCCTGCAGTACTATACAAATAATGCGAAATTGGTGGGTTAATATGAAAAGTACTTCTTCAACTTGTTTGCGGGCTTTTCAATTAAATACCATGAGGCAGTGGCGAGGATGAAGGTGATTATAAAATAGTAGCTTGCTTCAAAAAATATAGAACTTGTGATGCTGGTAAAATAGTTTTGAATTTTACTCAAAACCTTCAGTACAGGGCTATCTGATTTTGTATGGTAAAAATTGAAAACAAAATTGTGGTACAAGTATAAACCATAACTTATTTTGCCGAGATAGATTACAAATTTATTTTCAAGAATTACCTTTAATATCCCTTTGTAGCCCGAAACTGCACCTGCGATAAGGAAAAAGCAAAATAGAGAATAGACGAATCTTTCAACCACTAAGTTGCCAAAATGATGGGTGCTGTTGTATTCTACTTGTATCCAGCGAATAACAATCATAAATAAGATCAAGAAGGTAGCACTTGATATAATCCATTTTGGATTTTTAAGTTTATCGAAGAAACCCTCTTTTTCATTTGTGTGCCAATACGCTAATAATCCACCTAATCCAAAACAATCGAGACATGTTGGCATTAAGACGTATTGCACCATCCAATCATTCCCATTCATATATAAGTAGATTCTGAGCAGCACAGAGCTTAATATCATTAAGTACAAAACCGCCTTGTGATTTTTGCTCGGTAAAAACAGGATTAAATATGGAAATAATAAGTAGTACTGTTCTTCCACAGCTAATGACCATAAATGATCAATTGTACCAAGCCAAGTTTCATTGAGAGCAATGTAGATGTTAGTAGAATATGTCAAACACCAAATAATGGTGTCTCTTACCGGCGGAACATCCAAAATATATAAAACGAAAATTGACAAGAAGTAAATAGGGAATATTCTAATACTCCGGCGAATCATGAATTGCTTAATCGAAAACCAATGATTTCTTTTTGTCTCGCCGTCCTTTACTTTAGCTAAAATTAGTATTCTCGTAATTAGGAAACCACTCAAAACGAAGAACATCGTCACACCTAAAATACCCAATGGAACGAAGATTTTTTCGGCAAACCAGTGATCAACAAGCACTAAAAATATTGCTAAAAATCTAATTCCGTCTAATTGTTTAAAATATGTTTCTTTCTTCACAAAGTTTTGAGATTAAATTTCTATTTCTGCCAGATAAGAAATTGAATTAACGTAATGCTACCTGTCCTTAAACAGATGCAATTACATAATAAATTATTATTAATACTATTACGATGGCACGGCTTTCCCGCAAATTTTTTATTGGTCTCAATTTTATAAAAGCTACCGGGGTTGCTCATAAATAGTTTGCCTAAATTTATGTAGCTTTTAACAACTCTTTTGTGCCCTTCTCCGAATGGTTTCTACTTAAACATCAGCCTGACTACCTGTTTATGATTTATTAAGAAACCTCCGTGCCGTGCAGGAAATGCTCGGTCATGAATCTATCACCACCACCGAAATCTACACCCACCTCGACCGCTCTTTTCTGTTAC
>JANQUM010000211.1 GCA_030731175.1 Spirosomataceae bacterium | reverse complement strand
TTGAATAAAAAACAATATGGGCCTATCTCCATCAAACGAAACTATCGACAGATATCTGCAATTTTTAACTCGTTTTGATAATGAGGCTAAAAAGAAGTTGATAATTAAGTTAACTGAGTCTCTCGAAACTCAAAGTACTGAAAATGATAATTTCAAGAGCCTGTTTGGGGCGTGGGAAGATGTACGAAGCTCCGACGAGATAATACAAGATATAAAAAGTGCAAGGGTAGATAAACTTACGAATATTGAATTTGAATGAAGTATCTACTTGACACTAATGTCTGCGTACATTATTTCAGAGGTAAATTTAACCTTGACGTAAAGTTTGATGAGGTAGGTATTAGTAATTGTGCAATTTCTGAAATTACTTTAGCCGAACTTGTCTTTGGAGCTGAAAATAGCAGTAACCCAGAAAAGAACCATACCGTGATTAATGACTTTATCAATCAGGTGTCAATCATTCCAATGTTTGACACCATATATCATTATGGAGTGGAAAAAGCCAGATTGAGGAAGTTGGGAACTATGATAAGTGACTTTGATTTGATAATCGGTTGCACATCTATTACAAGAGACTTGATAATGGTTACTGAAAACTTAAGCGAGTTTCAGAGAATATCCAATATAAAAATTGAAAACTGGGTTGTAAGAAATTGAATGATTTTTCGCTTACTCTCGGTTCTTCACCACATCTTTTTCCAAATTGAACAAATCGTTCAATACATCAATGAGGGTTTCGGCTTCGTCGCGTTTGCAGGCGGCTTTGAGTTGAAGAACGGGTAGCTTAATGATTTTTTGCATCATGCTACGGGTAACTTGTTCCACTTTTTTCAACTCCTCGTCGTTGAGTTTTTTGGCGTAGCGAGCCACTTCTTCCTTACGAATTTGCTCCAACGCATTTTTGAGTTTGTGGATAGTCGGAGAGACCACCATTTCTTTCGACCAATCGTTAAAATCCCCAATCGCATCAGCGATAATGGCTTTTACGTCTGGTACGGCGGCCAAGCGACGTTCCAGGGCTTCGTTGGCACGTTGCTGAATTTCGTCCAAATCATAAACCACCACGCCGTCAAGTTGCTCAATTTCTGGGTCAATGCTTCGAGGAACGGAAAGGTCAATAAAGTACTGTACCGTTGAGCGAGATTGCTTTTTGAGCAACGCCTTTGTTACCAATGGGCTTTCTAATCTTACAGATGAAATGACAATATCAGATTCGAGGATGTGATTTTCTACGGCTTCAAAATCGCTGACGTTGAAGTTCAATTGCTCAGCTAATTCTTCGGCTTTTGCTTTAGTGCGGTTAGTGAGCGTGATGTTTTCGTAGCCCTTGTTCCCGAGAGTTAACGCCACGTCTTTTCCAATTTCGCCCAATCCTACTACGAGTATTTTGGGGTTATTTAATAAAGGTAAAAACGTTTCGATGGTTTCGATGGCGGCGTAAGAAGTAGATGCCGCTCCGTCTCTAAATGCCGTTTCCTGAACTACTCGCTTATTTACAAAGAAAATAGCGTGGAGTAAACGGTGCAAGAAAGGGCCTGAAAAATTCAAATCTGCCGACCATTGGTAAGCGTTCTTTATCTGATTCGGAATCTGTAAATCTCCCACCACTTGTGAGTGCAAACCAAGTGCCACTTCAAACAAATATTGAACGGCATCTTCCTGATTATCAATAAGTTCGGCGTAAGGAAGTATTTCTTCTGAGGGAATTGCCTTTTGAGCGGCAAGTAATTTTACCACGTCGGCAGTGCTTTCGCCTTGCGTCATATAATAGACTTCCGTGCGGTTACAAGTAGAAAGAACAATCGACTCAATTATGCCGAACGTTTCCTGTAATTTTAACATCAATGCCTTGCACTCGTCTTCGTTGAGTGCAATTTGCTCTCTGATATTGAGTGGGGCGTTTTTGTATGAAATCGAAACTGCTCTAAATTGTCCGTACATCTCTATTTTCTAATCTTGAATGCAAATTTACGCACGAAAAGCGGAAGAAATAAATGAGCCAAATCAGCTTTTGTAATTTAGAACTGTTCTAAATAAAATATTCTTCGTTGAAACACTTATCAAAAAAGTACAAAAGGGGCGTTTGGTTAACAGTGTGTAACTTTACTACAAAGTTTTGAACCAAAAAGTTACCTAAAATCGTAAGTTTGGAACATCAAAGTCGTATTTTAACGCAAATTTAACAACTCTATAGTTTTGAGTTTGAGCAGATAAATTCTTAATAAATGGCTAAAAATCGTGTCTTTTTTAATATTTACGAGCAACTTTCGGGCATCCGTATTATCGCTATTGCAATTTTGCTGGTACTCGGCGGCGGCGTGCTGTATTATTTCAATCAATTGGCTCAATCTCTTGACGAGCGGGAGGCAAAATACGCCACGCTGTACGCCGAGAGTATCAGCTTTTTGTTTGAAAAGGGTTTGGATTCAAACTGCGATTACACCTACGTGCAGGAAGTCCTTGAGGCAAACGAGAGCATACCCACAATTTTGGTTTTGGGTGATGATATTATGGGATATGAAAATATTCCCGAACTTGAAGATTCAACGCATAAATACACCGCAGATGAGCAAGAAAACTTGCTCCTTTTGAAAATTAAAGAGATGCGACAAGAACACGAGCCCATTCAATTTTCAACTTTGGACGAGACAGGTTACGTTTACTACAGCAGTTCGCTGATAGTAAAGCAATTGCGTTATTTTCCGTACGTGCTCATCGCGGCGTTTTTGATTTTTGGATCATTGGCGTTTATAGCTTACAGTTCTTCTCGCCGTGCGGAAGAAAACCGGGTTTGGGTTGGCTTGGCGAAAGAGACCGCCCACCAGTTAGGCACGCCAATTTCGGCACTAATGGCTTGGGTAGAAGTGTTGAAATCTGAACCGGATTTTGATGAATCAATTGGCGAAGAAATGACCAAAGATATTAGTCGGTTAGAAACCATTACTACGCGTTTCTCTAATATAGGTTCGGTACCGCAAATGAAAGAGCAACCAATTACTGAATTGGTTGAAACGACCCTAAAATACCTCGAAAAACGCATTTCCCGAAAAGTAGATTGGTTTTATGAAAACAACTTAGAAAACCGAGATCAAGTAGTAAACATTAATAGACCGTTGATAGAATGGGTCATCGAAAACCTTTGTAAAAACGCCGTGGATGCCATGGCGGGAATTGGCGAATTGCATATCTCTGTAACCAATGATAACCGAAACCGCGTGATTATTGATATCCGAGATACTGGAAAAGGCATTGCAAAAGGAAATCTCCGGCGGGTTTTTAAACCCGGATTTAGTACTAAAAAGCGAGGGTGGGGTTTAGGCTTAACACTCGCAAAACGCATCGTCGAAATTTACCACGACGGTAGTTTGTTTGTTAAAGAAACTGAGGTTGGCACAGGAACAACGTTCAGGATGATTTTATCTAAATGAAAATAAAAACACACATTCTTCCCGTAATCGTTCTCGCACAATTTTTCTGCACCTCCGTTTGGTTTGCGGGGAATGCCGTACTCGCAGACATGACTGCAAGCATGGGCTTATCCCCACAATTATTAGCACAATTTACCATTTCTGTGCAGGTTGGTTTTATTGTCGGAACGTTCGTTTTTGCTGCGTTAGCAATTGCTGACCGCTTTTCTCCTGTAAAAGTATTTTTTCTCAGTGCCGTTGCCGCCGCAATTTTCAATTTCGGGTTGACGATTTCAGATATTCCCGCCAATACGCTTTTATTTTTTCGCTTTTTAACGGGTTTTTGTTTAGCGGGAATTTACCCCGTAGGAATGAAAATTGCGGCTGATTATTTTCAGGCGGGTTTAGGGAAATCGCTCGGGTATTTGGTTGGGGCGTTGGTTTTGGGAACGGCTTTCCCGCATTTATTGAAAACCCTAAACCAAGGTTTTGATTGGCAAAATGTAATCTACGGAACGTCCGTTTTATCCACAACGGGCGGAATAATGATGTGGCTTTTTGTAGCCGATGGGCCGTTTCGAAAACGAGCTGCGGAATTCAAATTGAACGCTTTCACATCAGTTTTCAAAGACAAAAATTTTCGCACTGCGGCGTTTGGCTATTTTGGGCATATGTGGGAATTGTACGCTTTTTGGGCTTTTGTGCCTTTCATGCTGAAGGTTTACCAAAATATTCACTCCGAAGTAAACCTGAATATTTCATTAGCGGCTTTTGTAATTATCGCCGTCGGGAGCGTTTCCTGCGTAATTAGCGGAATTATTTGCGAGCGTTTCGGTGTGAAAAAAGTGGCTTTTAGGCTGTTGTTTTCTTCAATGCTTTGTTGTTTAGTTTCGCCACTTTTCATCGCTCAAGATTCGCCCGTAGCATTTATTGTCTTTCTGTTGTTTTGGGGGATGGTCGTCATCGGAGATTCGCCACTTTTCTCAACGTTAGTTGCCCAACACGCACCCGTCGAAAATCGTGGAGCGGCACTTACGATTGTAAATTGCTTGGGTTTTGCCATCACGATTCTAAGTATTCAGCTTTTAAGCCTTTTTACCGAAGCGTGGAATCCGTTGTATAGCTTTACAATTTTAGCTATTGGACCGATTGTAGGATTAGCATTTTCAATAAAAAAGACGAACGAAACGAGAGAAGTTGCGTAATTTTTCTAAAATTTTTGGCTTCCAGCCGTCATAAACCGTAACTTTGTGTAAAGCATTAACAGTAATTTAAAAAATAAAATGGACATAAACGGACGTGTAATTCAGGTACTTCCAGAGCAAACTGGTGAAGGTAAAAACGGAATGTGGAAAAAGCAGGATTTCGTGATTGAAACGGAAAGCCAATACCCAAAAAAAGTATGCTTTACGGTTTGGGGCGACAAAATTGACTCCCAAATGATGCAAGAAGGAAACCAACTAAACGTTTCTTTTGACGTGGAAAGCCGCGAATACAATGGACGTTGGTACACGGATTTAAAAGCGTGGAAAATGGAACTTGCCGGAGACGGACAAAGCAACAATAGCGGCGGCGGTTTTGCCCCGCAATCTGCTCCCGCTCAAGCATCAGCACCGGCTAAACTTTCAGAAGAATTGAAGGCAAGCGGTGACGACGATTTGCCATTTTGATTTAGGGTAATTAACTTCTTTTTAAATATAAACAGCCGCTTTGTTACGACGAAGCGGCTGTTTATATTTATAGACTAATGATGTGTCGTGCCGATGGCACTTTCTACTACTTCTTTCTTGAAATTTAAACACGAAGACTCACTTTCCTTTAAATTCAGGCTTTCGTTTTTGTAAAAATGCCATTACGCCTTCGGCAAAATCGTGCGAATGCCCGAGTTTCGTTTGGTTTTCCGCTTCCATATTCAATACTTCCTCAAGCGAAGAATTTAGCGATTTATTCAACACCTTTTTCATTAATCCGATGGAGCGAGTTGCGGCGTGCACATAATAATCAGTCAATTGTTTTACGGCAGTATCCAAATGCTCAAACGGAACAACTTTACTTACTAAACCGAGTTGCAATGCTTCTTCCATGTGGACTTTTCTGCCCGTGCTGCATAGTTCAAATGCCCGTTGCATCCCTACAATTCTCGGCAGAAAAAACATTGAACCCGCATCTGGCATTAAGCCAATTCCGACGAAAAGCTCCGTCATATAAGCTTCCTGTTGGGCAATGATAATATCACAGGCGAGAGCTAACGACATTCCCGCTCCGGCGGCAATTCCGTTCAAACGCCCGATAACGGGTTTTTC
>JANQUM010000210.1 GCA_030731175.1 Spirosomataceae bacterium | reverse complement strand
TATTATACACCTTAAAAACAAAAAGAGACTGCCTTTTTGAGACAGCCTCTTTTTTATGAAATTTAGTTTGTCTTACTTCACAGTCCAAACCCAACCGAAGGTGTCTTCGATTTTACCTTGACGAATTTCGTCTAATGTTTTCTTTAGTTGAGATGCGACAGATTTCTCAGTGATTTCGGGTAAAACGTAGTCGCTTCCTTCGTAGCCAATAGCGGCGAAAGGAGAGATAACTACCGCCGTTCCGGCACCGAAAATTTCGGTTACTTTTCCGCTTTGAATTCCGGCGATAACTTCTTCCACCGAGACCCTACGCTCTTCCACTTCAATACCTTTTGAACGGGCAAGTTGCAGTAACGAATCACGGGTAATTCCTTTCAAAATCGTGGTGCTTGTTTGCGGCGTAACCAGTTTTCCGTCAATAACGAACATTACGTTCATCGTACCAGATTCCTCAAAATACTTGTGTTCTTTTGCGTCTGTCCAGAGTAATTGAGTGTAGCCTTGTGCAGCGGCGAGCTTTGCAGGATAAAGCGACGAGGCGTAATTTCCGGCACATTTAGCGTAGCCAACACCACCTTCGGCGGCACGAATATATTCGGTTTCAACTTTTACTTTCGGTGGCGTAGCGTAATACTTTCCTGCCGGAGCCATGATAACCATGAAACGGTAGTTTTGTGACGGACGAACGCCCAAATAGACATCACTTGCAAACATAAACGGACGCAAGTACAGCGAGTTGTCTTCGCCTTCAGGAACCCAAGCAGCGTCGATTCGTAGCAGTTCTTCCAAACCTCCGATAAATATCTCTTCGGGAACTTGTGCCATGCACATCCGGTCGGCTGAGATATTGAAACGCTTGAAATTCTCTAACGGGCGAAACATATTTATTTCGCCATTTTGCCCTTTAAAAGCTTTCATTCCTTCAAAAATGGATTGCCCGTAATGCAGCGAAGCAATTGCCGGATTGTAGGCTATTTCGCCGTAGGGTAAAATTTTTGGCGTTTGCCATTCGCCGTCAATGCAATCAGCGATAAGCATGTGGTCAGTAAATTGCGTTCCGAAAACGATGTTGTTCGCATCAAATTCGTTTATGCGGCTTTTTGTAGTGAGTTGAATATCGAAATTAGCGGTTGCTGTCTCCATTGCAAAAAATGTTATGTAAACTTTATGTATAAATTACGAGGCAATTTATTTAATAATTAAAACTGTGCCAAAGAAAAGTGCAAATTTAGTTGTTCTGACAACTAATAATCTAAACTTCTTAGTCAAGTCGAGTCTTTTAACAATAAAAATCCTGCAAGGTTTTAAAAACCTAAAAGATTCGTAACTTTTCAAAAAATCACTTTAAACTAACCCGTACTCCAAAAAACGCCCGCCTTCCTTGATTTGGAGCAAAAACATAGGTCGGGTCGAAAGTTAAGGCATAAGGATTATCCGCCGTAGGAATTGCCTGCCCGTCGGCGTTGAATTCCACATTTTTATCAAACGGGTCGAATGACCGGGCAATGCTATTTGCCGGAGGCGTAAAATTCAACAGATTTTTCACCCCGCCGTAAATTTTCCAACCATTTCGGAGTGGCTTTGTAAGTTGAATATTCTGAACGCTCCACCAAGGCGAAAACTCTGGACGAGGATCAAGCTCACCGAGTGTTGGCAACCGCATTGGGGCGTAAATATTTCCCGTATAATCTACGGATACGTTCCAACTCGGAATTGTATAGCCTACGCTCCAAACTCCTGAGAAGCGTTCGGTGAGTAATTGCACTTGTCTTTCTCCGTTTTCTTCGTTAAAAACATCCTGAAAAGTTCCGCCGATATTCATTTTTAGGCTATTTGTAAATGACGCATTTAAATTCATCGAAAATCCGCGTGAAACCGCAAAACCGTCGAGATTTGCGTAGATGATTTTATTTGGATCAGTTAGGTAATCAGGGATTATTTTATTCGAGAAATACGTGTAAAATGCTGTCGCATCGAGTGTGATAAAAGTATTGTTATCCGTGAAAATTTGTTTGACAAAATTCAGGTTGGTATTCCACGAAGTTTCGGGGTTTAATTCTTCTTCAAAAAGCACCTGTCTTGCTCCCGTAAGGGCGGCGTGATCTTCGGTAAAAACGTTGGCAACTCGGTAGCCATTTCCTACGCTTAATCGTAAAATATTCATCCTATCTGTTGAATTCCATTTATAATTTAGGCGGGGTGATAAAATGCTTCCGTGTACGCTGTTGTAATCATAACGGGCACTCATCAATAATTTATTTTGCGAATTTATTGTCCATTCGTCCTGCATAAATATGCCGGGTAAAAATATCTTAGAAGGAGCATTTACGCCGTCTGCCGCTCCGGTTGCGGGTGTGTTATCATCGTAATAAGTGTAACGTAACGCCGCTCCGCTCAGAAAATCGTGCTTGGTGTTTAGTTTTTTACTCCAAAGTAGTTGCCCAAATCCGATGTATTGATCAGCGTTGTAAACGGTTGAACCATAAACCGAATTTTGCTTATGCCCGTTAGTACTAAATTGAAATTTCAGGTCTTCGTTGGTGGGAAGTTGGTACACGCCAAAGGTTTCCCAGCGGCTGGTAAAAATGCTTTCTCCGTAAACGTCTTCGCCGCCCCTAAACTCTGGCGACCAACGCATTTCTCCGCCCCAACGGTCTTCGTAAATATACCGGGCGGCAATGTTAAAAACGCGGTTGTCTTTGCGGTCAAAACTCCATTTGTTGAATACCGAAATGCGGTTTTGTAATGTAATATCCGTGAAGCCGTCGCCGTTATTATCAATCGGGTTTTGGTATTTGAAATAGTTGATACCAAGTAAAGAACTTGCCTTCTTTCCAGCGTTGAATTTCACGCCAATATCGGCGTTTACATCCGCCCAAGTGGTGCTGAAAATATCCGCCGAAAACTTTGGGGCTTTATCGGGGCTTTTGGTGATAATATTTACTAAACCGCCAACTGCTTCTGAACCGTATAAAGTGGATGCCGGGCCTTTCACCACTTCTACTCGTTCTATCAACGCTTGCGGGATTCCGGTCAAGCCGTAAACCGTTGATAAACCGCTGACGATGGGCATTCCGTCAATCAAAATCATGGTGTATGGCCCTTCGAGACCGTTAATGTGAATATCGCCGGTGTTACAAACGTTGCAATTCAGTTGCGGACGAACGCCGTTTACGTTCTGTAAAGATTCAAAAATTGAAGGCGTTGGATTCGCCCGAAAAAATTTGGACGTGTAAACTTCCACCGGAACGGGGCTATCCAGTTTGCTTACTTCTTTCATTGTGCCGGAAACCACCACTTCCGCAAGTTGCAGATTATCTTCCAGAAGTGTTATCACAAGCGTTTGAGACGCATTTTGAGCGGTTAGTTTTATGATGCCAGAATACTTTTTGTAGCCAATCATGGTAACGCTTAGTTCGTATGAACCAAACGGGATTTTAGAAAAAGTGATTTCTCCGTTTTCGTTTGTCAAACCGCCAAATGCAGTGTTTTTGAGCGAAACTGAAGCAAATTCAACGTTCTCAGCCTGACTCGTTACTTGTATTTTGAGTGTCCCGTTTTGAGCAAAAGCGGTCAGGTTTAAACCTGAAATTATGACGATGTATAGTAGTATTGTTTTCAATTCTCATGGTTTTAATGCAATACAAAGATGCACGTTCTAAATTTAATAAAAAAGTAAGGCTAATTTAATTTTTAGGTTAGTCTAAAAATTTAGCTAAGCACAACTAAATTATGATACATAAGGAAACAAAAGTAACGTGGAAATGGGGGAAAGGCACCGCCGAAGGAAAGGTGGTCAGCACTCATGAAGCAGAAACGATAAATCCCTTGAGATTGAGCAGGAAGACGGAGCCAACGTGTTAAAGTTGGAAAGTGAGGTAAAGCGGAAAGGTTCAGGCAAAAAAAAACCCGCTCAAATTGAGCAGGTATGAGCTGATGCGATTATCAAAAAAAAATTTCTGATCGTCACAAATTAGGGCATTGCTTTATCTCCGCTCTAAAAACACTGGAATTTACAGCTTCAAAGCCAGGTAGGAGTTCAATGAAATTTCCTGCTTCAAATGAAATATTTGCCGTCGGCGATATTCCCGCAAGACCGATCTTCCTGTTAGAAATAATCTGTTGAAGTGCTTTCACCGCTAAACTTTCATTTAGTATATCGCTATTGATAGCTACACTGATAGCTGCTACTTGAATTGAGAACGCTGTATTTCCTCCTGTATTACAGCTCACAAAATACGATGTGGTGGTAACAGGCGTGAATGTAGTTGAGATTCCTGTGGTTTGCTGACCGCCACTTCCTTCCCAAGAAACTGTTCCGGTACATCCTGATGCTGTAAACTGCACTGATTCACCGGAACAAATGTAAGCTAACGTAGGTGTAATAGAAATAAGATTATCGGAGCGGGTAACAACAACAGTATAAGTCATCGTGGTGGTACCGTCTTCAGCAGTTACGACGATAGCGATTGTGTTGAAGCCTGAATTAAGGTTAATGGCGGTAGAGGCTACTCCACTACTGACGGCGTTTCCGTTTACAGTAACCGTTGCAGCAGACGCCAATGTTGTAGGCGTCAGCGTAATTGAAGTTGTAAGGTCATCTACCGAAATGGTGTAACGGAACTCGGCTGAGTTAAACACAGGGTTCAACGTTCCGGCACTGCTTGTCAAAGCAATCAGGTTGGCATTAGATTTATTGTTGTATGTAAATGGTACAATATGTGAGCATAATCCTCCGCTCGGAGTAATTTTCGCATATAATGTTTGGCTTCCTATGGGCAGTATAGGATCAGGAACAAAGGTATTCGGAGCGATAAATGTACCTGCCGAGATTGTGGATGCTGAGTCACTAAAAATGCTGATTACTCCATTATAATTATCGTTGACATCACCGTAGTCAAAAATAGGTATTGGAGAATTTTTTACGATTATTGACGAAGCAGTGGTATTTACTATCGCGGTGCCCCCTCGTGAATTATACTTGAGAATTCCCTCATTTGTAAATGTATCGTAGCTTGAGAGGCGATCTTCCACCAATGTATAGCCATAGTTATTATAGGGGCCACCGTGTTCAAGCCGCCCTTGTTTTATCAAAACTTCTCCGCAACTCAAGTTATTAAAAACGCTCGGACTTACAGTGTAGAATCCGTAAAATCCTGCACTGGCAACATCCCCAATAATTAGTTTGGCTCCATTAGTAAATATTCCATCCACTTGAGCAAAACCATAGTCTGTTGAACGATTAATTGAGATGTTTCCACCGACATTATTATTAAAAGTAGCTCTGTTATAAATACCTTCCCCTCCCACACTTATTGTTTTCCCGATTGCCAGTTTGGCAGAATTAGTAAATATTGCAGTCCCTTGATTAGAAATACCCGAACGAGCAGAATTATCAATCGAAATATCGCCTCCGGTTTCGTTATTAAAAGTGCCGTTGTTAAACATTCCCCAGTTGCCAACGCTGGCTATTCCGCCAATGGTCAGTTTGGCAGCGTTTGTGAAGGTACCAGATGAGTTTGAAATTGCAGAAATTGTTGTACGATCTATCGAAATCTGCCCCCCCGTGTTATTGGTAAAAGTAGCAAAGTTGTAAATTCCAGATTCCCCCGGAATCTCTGTTTTCCCAATAGTTAGCGTAGCAGTATTAGTGAATGTCCCCTGATTGAAAATACCGCTATTCGCTGACCGATCAATCGAAATGTTTCCACCTGCATTATTA
>JANQUM010000209.1 GCA_030731175.1 Spirosomataceae bacterium | reverse complement strand
TGCATGTTTTGAAAGGTTAAAGGTTAAAGGTTAAGGGTTAAGGGAACGTGCGGGTTACAAACAACTTCAACTAAATAACGTCTGATACTCATCTTCTTTGAAGCCTAAAGCTACGATGTTTCCGTCTTTTTCTACAATCGGGCGTTTGATAACGGAGGTTTTTTCTATCATCAATTTGGTAGCACTTGCGTTATCGTTGATTGCAGCTTTTTCTTGGTCTGATAATTTACGGTAGGTCATTCCGGCTCGGTTTACCAGTTTTTCCCATGGTTGTTGGGTCATCCAGTTTTCGATTTTCTCGGCATCAATTCCTTGCTTTTTGTAGTCGTGAAATTCGTACGCAACGTTATTTTCTTGCAGCCACGTGCGGGCTTTTTTTACTGTGTTACAATTTGGTATTCCGTATAGGGTTAGCATAATTTTGTTGTAGATTTGTGATGGTATTTTGAGAAACAGCACGTGAAGTTTCTTAGTTCGATAGATTTCGGGTTTCGACCCGAACCTTTTACGCAATTTGATGGTATTTCTACTACCTGCAATCAACAAAAGAGAAATTATATACTTAAAATGGCTTTAGACCAAACTCCCTACATAGATTACGACGACAACGAGGAAGAAGACGATAACGATGATGGAATGTCGTTCCTTGACCATTTAGAAGAGCTGCGTTGGCACCTAATTCGCTCGGCAATTGCTATTGCCGTATTTATGATTGCCGGCTTTATTTTTCACCAAGAGGTTTTTAATATCCTTATTCTCCCGCCTTCAAAGGTAGATTTTGTAACCTATCGGGTGCTTTGCGATATTGGTACCTCAATCGGGATGACGAGCCTTTGCGTTGAAAAAATGAATTTTGCCTTGATGAGCCGTGAGGTATCAGGTCAGTTTATGATGGCACTTACTACCGCCGCTATTGTGGGATTGGTTGTAGCTTTTCCTTACATATTCTGGGAAATTTGGAGATTCATAAAGCCTGGTTTGAAAAAAGAAGAAAAAAAAGCAGCTCGAGGAGCCGTTTTCTATGTTACACTTTTATTTTTCATGGGCGTACTTTTCGGATACTACGTGGTTGCCCCGTTTGCCATAAATTTTTTGGTAAATTTCCAGATTGATGAAAGCATCATCAATCAGTTTGATATTGGCTCGTACATCGGTATTTTAGCAACGTTGACACTCGCCTGCGGCATCACGTTCCAGTTGCCGATCGCCATTTTTGTATTGACAAAAATCGGAGTTGTAACTCCGCTATTTTTACGTACTTACCGTAGGCACTCGCTGGTTGTAATTTTAATTGTTGCGGCTGTAATTACCCCCTCGCCCGATGCAATTAGCCAAATTTTGGTTTCAATTCCGCTTTATATCTTGTTTGAAATCAGCATTTTGGTTTCTGAAAGAGTAGAAAAAGCGAAGTTAGCGGCGTTAGAAGGTTGATGCTAATTGTGAACGTACGTCGTACAGCTCAATCTCTTCTTGAACTTAAATAATTAGTAGCAACCGTTTATTTCTGCAACAAAAGTTGTTGATGGAGTTACCTCAAACCCTGGTTTTAGTAGAATATACTGGCTTGCACTTATTCGTAAGTTTTGGGTTTCAATTTTACGATTTAATGTAATTTCGCGGTCTGCCGTTGATCTGTTAACGCCAGTAATTGCGTTTAGATTATCTTGATTTGGTAATTTATACATATCAAGTCTCCGCTCGTTGCAACGCAGAAGCGGTGATATGAACACATTTCCTGTCTTATCAGTCAAAAAGCCAAAACTTCTCCCACTCCCTCCCCAGCTTGCAGGTGTGTAGCCAGTTGGTCTACTTACCGAGCCATCTGTAAGTATAAAGGAAGCCTTATTATAGTCGGGTAGCAAAGGAACTGCAGTTGTAAAAAACACACTATCTAAGGCGATATTCCAACTATTGGCGAGTTTGGTCAGCCCTTGGCCAGCAGAAGAATTACTAAAATGTAAGTTATCAATACGGGAATTTGTAAGTGTATCAGTGTAAGGACCTCGAAAAACATTAGCCACCTCTATCGAGAGTCTGTTTTGATCTTTAATTATAAGCGAATCTTGCAGGTTATAGATATAAGAAGCACGACTAACAACCCACGGCAATAGCTCACCAGCTTGATTTCGTGAAGTGGTGATCACTTTTTTAACATTGTTGAAATAATCTGCACGGGGCAATCTTGCATTGGCTTGATTTTGAAAACTATCTGCCTCACCCTGGTGCCATAATACAGCCCGAAAACCAACTGTATTTCTGTAAAATTGAATGGTTCTTTTTAAAACGTGGTAAGGTACTTCGCCACGATATGCCTCATTTGTGGATAAGCTATCGATGCTCTGTGCCCAGTTTTCCGAACTGGAACCGCCCCACGCAGCGTTAAAAAACATAACGGGAACGTTTAACTTGTTAACTAACATATCCCCCAGCTCGCCCCAACACCAAGAACTTGACCCTATCGGATAAATAGGAAAGTAAGACGCTAAAGAATGGTATTCAAACGAGGGTTGAGCATTTAGCCTATCGTCTGAACCCAAAATTACATTTACTCGCTGATGTATATCGACCGAACTCAAAGAGCCACGGTTTGCCTGCCCTTGAGCATTAGATTGGCCCGCAATTAGGAAAACCTCCCCAACACCCACACGATCCACAACCGCTGAATCTGACACAAGCCCGTTTTTAAACGCATGAACTTGCATTTTATACCAGCCAGCCGTAACGGTTTGAGTGAGAAAAAAAGTGGTTTTTCCGTCTTTATTGAAAACCCGGCAGTCATTCCATGCAGTAGCAATTCCAGTATTTCTTGCAAAAGGCAAAAACCTGACTTTGACAGTATCTGCCGGCTTTTCTACAAAACCCGAGACTAATAATTGTCCTTTATTGGAAAGGTCGCGTTGAATTACCATTCTATTTTTAGGAAATTCTACAACAACCTGAGCAAATGCAGTTTGTACAAATATGATTAAAGGCAAAACGCCTTTCAATAATTTCATGTAATGGGGTTAGGAAGTTGCACACACCTCTTACTGAGTTGGTGAGTGTGCAAAAAATAGTGCTCTGCAATTATGTAGAAAACTAAACGCAAATATAAGACTATGTGTAGTAATTTCTACAATTAATACAATAAAAGAGGCTTTTTAACGAGGGTACTATCTTTTTAAATAATCATTGTAAATCAAATTTTTAATTTAAACATTTATAGCCATGAACAACGCAACAGAAGACAAATTAAAGGGTAACTGGAATCAGATGAAGGGTAAAATTCAACAAAAATGGGCTGATTTAACCGATGACGATTTAAAATACGAAGAAGGAAAAGAAACCGAACTACTAGGACGTATCCAAGAAATAACAGGCGAGACTAAAGAAAGTGTAAAAGACTTTATTGATAATTTATAAGAAAGCTACTCCTTTTAACCCAAAATCCCCGCTACGAGAATTTGTAGCGGGGATTTTGTTTTTTTAAATCAAGTTACATGGAGGCCATCAAATCTTTGTTGAGCTTCACGTAATCCATATTCCCTGCTTTTTCAGCAAGTTCCATTGATTTCTTAGCTGTTTCCATTGCACCTTTTTTATCTCCAGATTTCGCTTGAATTTTAGCTTTCATGTGAGCAACCCAATAAGCAGTTGGTTGTTGAGCAACTGCTTTATCTGCCCACATCATCGCTTTTTTCATGTCCTTACCGTTTTCGTAGTAGTAAGAAGCTGCGTTGAAATATGGCAAGTTATCACCAGTCATTACCTTGTCAATCTGAGCCATAATTTTAGTATCAATATCAGCTGTAACAGAGATTGGTACGTAAACATTAGACCACATTATTCCAATCTCCATTGAGTTTGACGTATGGCTATCAGTAAGTATCATGAATGTTTCAACTTCCATCGGCATGGTCTGTGGCGTTGCCATAAACATAGCAACCTCGTCACCAGCTTTGTAGGTATTAGCAGCAACCTTAGGGTCGCAAAGCATTACCGTCCACTCACTCTTACCTGGCTTAGTAATTACTGAATATTTTCCCGCTTTTACGGCAGTTCCGTTTAGGGTTACGTCTTCTCCAAACGTAAAAGTGGTTGGGCCATTAGCACCAGTACGCCAAATAGCACCGTAAGGAACTAAATCACCAAAGATAGCACGGCCTTTCATGCTTGGGCGTGAATAAGAAATTTCGACCTTAGATAAAGCAAAATCCTGCGTGATTGTCTGCGTAGGACTTGGCTGTGGCATGGTGATTGTCTGAGCAGATGCACCAATGGTAACAACTGACAACAATAAAACAAATAATTTTTTCATTAGAATTGATTTATAAGTTTGTTAAAACGCAAAGATACGTATATCCGTTGTATTCTATTTTATATCGTCCATAGTTTCCTTAAATGCTTTCAGGAAAATATCGGCGTCAGCTTTTGTTAAGGCAAGGCTTGGCAATAACCGTAACGTGTGCGTACTAGAAACGCCCGTAAAAACGTGCTTTTCGAACAACAGTTTTTTACGAATATCCGCCACGGGCATTTCCATTTCGATGCCAATCATCAGCCCAACGCCACGGAGTTCTTTTATTCCGGGAATGCCTTTTAATTCACTCATCAAATACTCGCCCATTGTAACGGTATTTTCGAGCAGGTTTTCTTTTTCGATTACTTCTAAAACCGATAACGCCGCCATACAAGCAAGGTGGTTTCCGCCAAAAGTTGTTCCCAACATCCCGAAAGTTGCCTCAAATTTTGGAGAGATTAGCACGCCGCCAATCGGGAAACCGTTGCCCATTCCTTTTGCGGTGGTGATAATATCGGGTTTGACTCCGCTTAGTTCCCACGTAAAAAATTTCCCCGAACGCCCGTAGCCGCATTGCACTGAATCATGAATAAAAACGGCATCGTGAGCATCACAGCTTTCCCTAATTGCGGCCATGAACTCATCCGTTGCAACGTGAATACCGCCAACACCCTGAATACCTTCCACAATTACGGCACAGGTCTCTGAGTCAACGGCATTCCTGACGGCTTCGGCATCGTTGAATGGTAAAAATACCACGTGCGAATCATCATTGATTAATGACTTAATTTTTGGGTTATCCGTTGCGGCAACTGCGGCGGAAGTTCGGCCGTGAAAACCGCTTTTAAACGCGATAATTTTCTTGCGTTTTGTGTGAAACGAAGCTAATTTCAAGGCGTTTTCGTTGGCTTCTGCTCCTGAGCTAACCAGAAATAAATTAAAGTCAGGAAGACCGGAAAGTTCGCCGAGTTTTTTCGCAAGTTGCTGCTGCAACGGAATCTGCACCGAATTGGAGTAAAACGAAATTGCATTTAATTGTTCCGTCAGTTTTTCTACATAATACGGATGAGCGTGCCCGATGGAAATCACGGCGTGACCGCCGTACATATCCAGATACTTTTCGCCTTTGTTGTCCCAAAGGGTACTTCCAAGAGCTTTTACGGGTGTAATATCGTAAAGCGGATAAACGTTGAATGGTTGCATTTTTTATTATTCGAGGATGTGCGGATTTATTTTTTCTACGAAAATATAGCCCAAAAGGGGCTTCTATTCTCTACAATATAATTTTTTGAAACGCTAAAATTACTTCACCCACTTCAAACAAACGGGCATAGAAACCTTAATTTCTTTTCCGGTTGGGGCAATGGCTCCGGTTTCTGTATTTCTTGAGAAAATCACGATATTATCGCTGTCTTGATTTGCTACCAACACCCATTTTCCGGTTGGCGAAATGGTAAAATTTCGGGGCGTTTTTCCTT
>JANQUM010000208.1 GCA_030731175.1 Spirosomataceae bacterium | reverse complement strand
TTTATACATCGTACAAAGGTAGCATCACTTTTAATGGTATTTCGCTCCGTGATATTGAACGGGATCACCTACACGAGACCATCGAACGGAACGTTTCGTCAGAAGGGATTTTCGACGGAACTTTATTGGAAAATATTACAATGAACCGTTCAAATGTCTCGATTGAAGATGTATATTGGGTGCTTGAAAAATTGAACTTACTTACTCCAATTTCCGAATTGAAAGACGGGCTAAACACTCAGATGATTTCGGGTGGAAGAAGATTTTCTACAAGTTTTATTACCAAAATTACGCTTGCAAGGTGCATTGTAAATAAGCCAAAACTATTGATGATTTCAAGTTGCTATGAGCATTTTGACACACAATACATGGAGAATTTTCTATCGTTCATCACAAACAGAACTGAACCGTGGACGCTCTTGACTGTTTCTAACGACCCAACAGTAATGAAAGCTTGCGATAAAGTAATTATTTTGGACGAAGGTAGAATAGTTGCCGAAGGCACGTACGAAGCGTTGGCAGGAAATCCTTTTTTGTCGAAATGCACGAAATAAATAAACTCAGCTCAAATGCTCAATATTTCAGAAAATAACATTTCTAAGGCTACAACAAACGAGTTTAATGATTACTTGTCATCTGTGCTAAGTAACCCTCGTTCAACGCGGGTTATTCGACGGTGGATGCTCAGTTTTTTTATCATTTTCATTGTTGTACTTTTTCTTCCGTGGCAGCAAAATATCAACGGGAAAGGGGCAATAACCGCACTCACACCGCAAGACAGGCCGCAAACTATTCAAAACACAATTGACGGCCAAATTGTAGAATGGTTTGTGAGAGAAGGGCAATTGGTGCAAAAGGGCGATACCATTTTGGAAATACGGGAAATTAAAGACGATTACTTTGATCCGAATATCATCGAGCGTTTTGACGAACAAATTACCGCCAAAAATGATGGTTTGGATAGCTACGGTCAAAAAATCGCAGCACTGAATAATCAGGTTTCGGCATTGGAAGCTAATCTGCGATTGAGTTTGGCGAAGGCAAAAAACAAAATCAGTCAGAACCGTACGAAAGTTGTATCAGATAGCATTGACGTTGTAAACGAAAATTTGCAAGTAAAAATCGCTCAAGACCGCTACGAACGCGGTTTAACACAATACGAAAAGCAAATTTTCTCGTTGCAGGATTTAGAGAGCAGAAAACTTAAAGTTCAGGAAACCCAAACAAAATTGCTTTCGGTGCAAAATAAGTTGAGCATTTCTAAGCAAGAACTCATTAATAGTCAGATTGAGTTTAACGCCGTTAGTGCGGAATATAACGAAAAACTCGCGAAAGCTCGGTCGGATATTGGTTCCGCTAAAGCTTCACTCGCCGACGGAGAAAATGAACTCTCAAAACTAAAGAATAAAAAATCAAGCGTTGAAGTTCGTCGAGGATATTACATCGTTAGGGCTCCGCAAACTGGTTACGTCGTCAAAACACTGAAAGCGGGTATTGGTGAAACCATCAAGCAGGGCGAATCAATCTGTACTTTACAGCCCACAAATCCGCAAGTAGCGGTTGAATTGTACGTACGTGCGATGGACGTACCATTAATCAGCAAAGGCAGAGAAGTAAGATTAGAATTTGAAGGCTGGCCAGCGTTACAATTCTCCGGCTGGCCATCGGTTGCCGTCGGAACGTTTGGTGGTACTGTTACAGTAATTGATTTTGTTGATAGCAAAAATGGCGAATACCGCCTATTAGTAACCCCAAAAGTTGGTGACGAAGAATGGCCTGAACAACTACGTGTTGGTTCGGGTGTATTTGGTTGGGTCATGTTAGAGAACGTCCCGGTTTGGTACGAATTATGGCGACAATTAAACGCTTTCCCTCCAAGTCTAAAAGCTAATCCAGACGGAGATTATGAAGAAGGGAAATCAGACGAAAAAGCAAAAAAATAATGCACAAAAAAGTACTGATACTTAGTTGCCTTCTATTATTTAAAGTGGTGCTACTCAAAGGTCAAACTGCTGACCAAGAGCGGTATATGACGTACCTTGACTTTTACGGCTTGGTGATTCAAAATCATCCGGTTGTCAAATTAGCGGAACTCGAAATTGACTACGCAGCAGCTGAATTAATGATGGCGAGAGGGGCATTTGACCCAAAAGTAATGTCAACCTACGACAGAAAATCAATCAACGGTTTGGATTATTACAACGAATGGATTGCCGATTTAAAAGTTCCGATTTGGGGTGGAATTGACATCAAAGCCGGACGGGAGCAAAATATTGGCTCGCGGTTGAATCCCGAACTCACGTCGGGAATTTCGACCTACGCAGGAATTTCGGTTCCGCTTGGGCGTGGTTTGCTTATTGAAGAACGCAGAAATACGTTGATGCAGGTTCGTATTTATCAGGATATTGCAGTTGCTGAACGTCAAAAATTAATAAATAAAATCATTTTTTCAGCCGCCAAAGATTATTGGAATTGGTACCTCGCATTTCAGGTAGTAAATTTCAATAAGGAAGGGCTTGATCTTGCTGAAAACCGGTTTCAATTTGTAAGAGAGCAAGTTCGAGTTGGTGAAAAAGCTGGTGTTGACTCAGTAGAAGCCAAAATTACGCTACAAACTCGTATCTTAAATTACCAAAATTCACTCGTTGATTTTCGTAACGCTACACTTTATTTATCAAACTACCTTTGGGGGAAGAATAACGAACCCGTTGAATTGAGCGAAACCGTTATCCCGCCGCCCCTTGCATCACCATACGTGGAAGAAGCAGAAGTGCAGCGGCTACTTATTCAGGCGAGAAATAATCACCCTGAGATTAGAAAGTTGATCTTGAAAAACGAACAATTAGTTATTCAGGAACGATTTCAGCGGGAAATGCTCAAGCCACAACTCGATTTTAATTACAACTTTATTGATACACCAAAATACAATTTGAGTGAGCTGGGCGTAATAAGAACAAATAATAAAATTGGGGTCGTTTTTGAGATGCCGCTTTATTTACGAAAAGAACGTGGAAAATTGCAACAAGTCAGAATCAAACAATTGCAAATTTCTAACGACCAGCGGCAGTTGACCCGAGAAATAGTCACGGACGTAAATGCTTCCTATAATTTACTCAACAATTTGAAAGGGTTGATTGAACTGCAGGCAGATGTGGTCAAAAATCAAACTTTCCTGCTTTCTGCGGAACAAGAAAAGTTTAGGATTGGAGAGAGTTCGCTTTTTTTGATAAACTCGCGGGAAGCCAAGTTAATTGACGAAAAAATTAAAGCCGAAGAGTTGAAGGCAAAGTACGAAAAAGCACTTGCGGAACTAATATATTCGGCCGGACAGAACAGTTTACCGTAATGATAGTTTTTTATTGTCGGTTTCGTTCTTAATTTTACCATTATATTAGATTCTAAGCACATACATACAATATGAGAGAAATTCAATTTAGAAATGCCATTCAAGAAGCAATGTCCGAAGAAATGCGTCGTGACCCGATGGTTTTCTTGATGGGCGAAGAAGTTGCTGAATACAACGGAGCTTACAAAGCAAGCCAAGGGATGCTGGACGAATTTGGGGCAAAACGCGTCATTGATACGCCAATTGCCGAATTGGGTTTCGCAGGAATTGGGGTGGGAGCTGCAATAAACGGCACACGCCCTATTATTGAGTTCATGACGTTCAACTTTTCGTTGGTGGCAATTGATCAAATAATAAATTCGGCGGCAAAGATTATGTCAATGTCGGCAGGTCAATACAGTTGCCCGATTGTTTTTCGTGGACCAACCGGAAACGCTGGACAATTAGGTGCCCAACACTCACAGAATTTTGAGAACTGGTTTGCAAATACGCCTGGTTTGAAAGTTGTAGTACCATCTACGCCTTACGAAGCTAAGGGCTTGTTGAAGTCTTCCATCAGAGATAATGACCCAACTATTTTCATGGAGTCTGAAGTAATGTACGGAGATAAACAAGAAGTACCTGAGTCTGAATATTTGATACCTTTGGGTGTTGCGAATGTTGTAAAAAAGGGTTCTGACGTCACTATTGTCACTTTCGGCAAAATGCTCACCAAAGTGGTTTTACCCGCCGTGGAAGAACTTGAAAAAGAAGGAATCAGTGTAGAAGTGATTGACTTACGTACCGTAAGACCAATAGACTACGCTACCGTTGTGGAATCTGTAAAGAAAACGAACCGCTGCGTTGTGGTGGAGGAGGCTTGGCCGCTCGCCGCTATTTCATCGGAAATTACGTACCATCTACAACGGAACGCCTTTGATTACCTTGACGCTCCCGTAATTAGAGTAAATAACATGGATATTCCGTTGCATTACGCTCCAACGCTCATTGACGTTACATTACCAAACGTAGCACGTACTATTTCAGCAGTGAAAGAGGTACTGTACAAAAAGAAGTAATTTTTGATTTCTGAAATTCACAATAACAAAACGGGGCAACTATTATAGTTGACCCCGTTCGTTTTTGTACTCCAAGAAATAAATCGTATTAATTATACTGCAAATAGCCCCTCCATTTTTCCAGAACGTTTTTGAAATCTTCTGGTAACTCAGAGTCAAATTGCATCCATTCTTTTGTTTTCGGATGTACCACACCCAGAGATTTTGCGTGCAATGCCTGTCGGGGAATCATTTCGAAGCAATTATCTACAAACTGCTTGTATTTCGAGAAAATATTTCCTCTCAAAACCTGGTTGCCGCCGTATGTAGTATCGTTAAAAAGCGGATGCCCAATGTGCTTCATGTGAGCTCTGATTTGGTGCGTACGTCCAGTTTCGAGTTTACATTCTATCAATGATACGTAGCGTAAACGTTCTAAGACTTTATAATGCGTAACGGCTCGCTTGCCGAAATCACCCTCCTCAAAAACAGCAGAAACTCTTCTATCTTTTAAACTCCTACCGATATTTGCATCAATTGTTCCTGAATCTGCTTCGGGTTCGCCCCAAATCAGAGCGTAGTAAGTGCGTTCGCTAGAGTGATCAAAAAACTGCTTTGCTAAATGCTGCATCGCGAACTCAGTTTTTGCAATTACAAGCAGTCCTGAAGTTCCCTTATCTATTCTGTGAACAAGCCCCGGCCGCATTTCACCGTTTCGGGAAGTGGGCAAGTTTTGAAAGTGGTGGGCCAATGCGTGAACAAGCGTGCCCGAATAATTGTTGAATCCAGGGTGAACAACCATTTCGGGTGTTTTATTCACAATCAAAAGCGTATCGTCTTCGTACGCGATATTTAATGGAATATCTTCCGCAATAATTTCGGAAGGCATTTTGGGCGGTTCGGATAATGAAATTGTAATCGAATCGCCGGGTTTTACTTTATAACTCGACTTCACCGATTGCTCGTTAACCTTCACCGAATCGGTCAAAATGGCGTTTTGAATGCGGGTACGGGTGGCGTTTTTATAATGTATTGACAAGAATTTATCAATTCGCAATGGCGACTGACCCTCGTCAACCGCAATTGTTTTATGAATGTAAAGTTCTTCGTCGTCAAAATTTTCTATTTCTTCGTTCATATTGTTTTTTCTGAGCCGCAAAGGTAACGCTAATGTTAGACTTATTTAACGAAATCCAACTTCCAACTCCGCTGATTCAGCTTCATTGTGAACTATTTGAAGAAAAATCAGTAAAGGTTTATTTGAAGGCAGACTACCTGACACATCCGTTGCTTTCGGGAAATAAATGGCGAAAGCTGAAATACAACTTATTGGAAGCAAAAGAGCAAGGTTTTTCAAAATTACTCTCGTTCGGCGGTGCGTATTCTAATCATGTTTATGCATTAGCGGGCGTTGCAAAATTGAAGGATTTTGAAGTTCACATTGTTATTAGGGGCGAAGAACTAAAC
>JANQUM010000207.1 GCA_030731175.1 Spirosomataceae bacterium | reverse complement strand
AAACCATCCAAACGCATTGATAACCGCTCACGTGGGAAGCTTGACAGCAAGAACCTACACCGAAATGTGCGTTTCTACGGTAAAAAATACACTCGCAATTTTACGGGGCAAACAGCCCGACGAACGCAGTATTTTTAACAGAAAAGCCACTACTTGACAAATTGGGTTAAATAGCTTCTAAATTTTCAAACACGGTGTTCGGGCGTGGGTCGTCTACTATCTGATCACGTAGTAAAATTTATCACCAAGTGGGTTTTTAACTTCTCTTCCACAGGAAGCGGAACTGTTCTGCGATTTCCCAAATGCTTCCGATCGTTATATTCTAATTTGTCGATGAGCAGTTTTGCCGCTCGGCTTCCCATTTCGTAAGCAGGTTGCACAATGGCATTTATCGGCGGGTCTAACAAGTGTGCCACGTTGATATTTGTAAACCCAAAAAATGGCACGAGCGGCGTATTCCCCGCGGTAAGTTGCTTTTTAAATTCTTCGTAACTGTCAATCGTCAATCGGTCGGCACATGTGATAAAGCCTTCCGGTTGGTGGTTTTTTACTAAATCTTTTATGGCGTCGTGGGCTTCCCACGGCTCAAAACCACAGTATTTTATCAATTTTTCGTCGTAGTCAATTCCATTGTCTTCCAAAGCTTTGGCGTAGCCCGCCAGCCGCTTTTTCGTGATGTATATATCTGGAGGGCTGGTAAGCAGTGCAATCTTCCGCTTACCGTTTTGAATCATCCAGGTTGCGGCTTGATAAACGCCTTCAAAACTATCAACCACTACTTTATCTACGTTTTCGTCTTCTGGCACACGGTCAAAGTAAATAACCGATAAATCATCCTTTTTGTACCTACTAATATGCTCAATGTCTGTGGTCTGCCCGGATAAACTAATCAATAAGCCGTCAACCCTCCGTTCGTAAAGTTGCTGTACGGTTTGCTTCTCCCGTTCGAAAGATTCGTGGGTCTGAAAAATCATGACCTGATAGCCCCGGGTAAACGCCTCGTCCTCGATGCCATTTATCACTTCGGAGAAAAAATTATTAGATATTTCTGGTACAACTACTCCCAAAGCCCTCGTTCGCTTTTCCCGCAAACTTTGGGCTACTGTATTTCGGCGATAATTGACTTTTTGTGCGTATTCTTCCACCCGTGCACGGGTCTTTTCGTTGATCTCATAACTGCCTCTCAACGCTCGTGAGACCGTTGATGCCGCCATTCCCAACGCCGTTGCTATATCTTTGATTGTTACATCCGCCATACTTTTCTTCTACTAATTATCGCCGTTGTTTACGAAAACGATTGCATAAATATAGTACCGCTCCGGCAGGCAATATAATTATAATGCCTTAAATTACAACTCTATAAAGAGTTCACTAAAGTTAAATACCAGTCAGTAACCAAACGCTTTTAAAGATTCAAATTTACTCAAAAAATAGCATGAAAACCTTTGTACTTCTTCTTTGTTGTTTTCAGCTTGCCGCTCAGGTGCAACTCACAAACTCTGGTGCTACCGACTTAAAAAGTCGGGTAATCCATATCTCAAATTCTGAAATAAATCTGCCCGACCAATCATTCAAATTAATGGACGATTATCGAGTAGAAATACCTTATCAGCTCGTTGAAGACGGAGTTTTAGTACTCGTAGATTTAACAGCGGTAGAAACCAAAACGGTTACCGCCGTTGTAGGAAAACCGATGGAAGTTATTTCCCGTACTTTTGCCCGTTACGTGCCGGAACGTTTGGATGATTTTGCTTGGGAAAACGATAAAATAGCTTTCCGAGCCTACGGCCAAGCCTTGGAAGGCACAAGCGGCGATGCCTACGGTTTTGATGTTTGGGTAAAACGAACCACTGATTTGGTAATCGACCGTCGATATACGCACGGAGATTACCACAATGACCTCGGCGACGGGTTGGATTATTATAAGGTTGGACTCACCTTAGGAGCGGGAAATAACGCCCCAATCGGGAAAAATGGAATAGCTTATTCAAAAAATTACCACCGCTACAAAATTCTCGAAAACGGTCCTTTGAGAACGGTCTTTGTTTTGGAATATGACCCGTGGATGGTTGAGGGAACGGAAGTTCGAGCCCATAAAAAATTCACGATTGAAGCGGGAAGTCAGTTTTACAAATTAGAAACGACCTACTATTTTGACGGAAAAGACGAACTCGCAGTAGCGGTAGGGATTGTTGACCGACCTGGGAAGGGAACCACCTTTTTAGACGAACAAAACGGCATTTTGGCGTATTGGGAACCGCAACACGGCAAAGACGGCACAACGGGAATTGCCGTTATCGGTGCTGATTTATCCGAAATGAGCCTGCAAGCTGAACAATGGATAACCCAAACTAAAGTTACATCTGGCAAGTCGTTAGTATATTACGTTGGGGCAGCGTGGGATAAAGCCGGAGAAATTACCAACGCCCAACAATGGATAAATTACTGTATTCAAGAAAAAACTCAAGTAGAAAACCCAACCATAAAAATCATAAAATGAAGAAATTAGTAGTGCTGCTATTCCTGATAGCTCCCCAAGTTTTTGCTCAAGCAGATTTAGCTTCGCACGAAGCACAACTCAAAACCGCCCTTTTCGCCGTTGAAAATGCCCGTTCTTCAAGACCAGACCTATGCAGTCCGCGATCTGTTCGGGCAGATACGCTTTTTCTTGTGAAAGACCGAGACTGGACCAGTGGGTTTTTTCCCGGAAACCTTTGGCTGATGTATGAGCTTACCGGAAAAGATTTCTGGAAAGATAAAGCCCTCGAAAACACGATGCACTTAGAGCATATAAAAAACTACGGCGGCACGCACGACTTAGGTTTTATGATGTATTGTAGCTTCGGAAACGCCCTGCGGCTCACCAATGATGCTTCGCTAAAACCCGTATTGGTGCAGGCGGCGAAGACATTGAGCGGCAGATTCGATGAAAAAATCGGCTTAATTCGCTCTTGGGATCATAACAGCAACTCTTGGAAATACCCCGTTATTATTGATAATATGATGAACCTCGAATTACTTTTTTGGGCATCAAAAGAAACCAACGATCCGCAGTTTAGGGAAATAGCAATTACCCACGCCCAAAATACGATAAAGCATCATTACAGACCAGACGGGAGTTCTTTCCACGTGGTTAGCTACGATCCGGCAACGGGATTACCCGAAAAGAAAAATACGCACCAAGGCTTCTCAGACGCATCGGCGTGGGCACGGGGGCAAGCGTGGGGACTGTACGGCTACACCATGACTTACCGTGAAACCGGACAAAAAGAATTCTTAGATCAAGCGGTAAAAATCGGTCATTTCCTAATTAATCACCCTCGCACACCAGCAGATTTAATTCCGTATTGGGATTACGATGACCCCGCCATTCCGCACGTGCCAAGAGATGTATCGGCGGCGGCAATTATGGCTTCCGCTCTTTTGGAATTGGGTACTTTTGATATTCCCGAAGCACCTCAGTTTTTAGCGTACGGAAAAGCATTAATCAAAAGTATTCAAGCCAGCTATTTATCTCCGGTAAGTACTAACCTCGGTTTTATCACCGATCACAGCACGGGGCATTTACCCGCAAAACACGAGATTGATACACCCATTGTGTACGCAGATTACTATTATCTTGAAGCTCTTACCAGACTCCAGAAACTGGATAAATGAGGAGTTAAATCGCTGAAATATCATTTAAATTAACACAATCAAACACAGAACGTTTTTTCTTCCGAAGTACACTCAAATCTTATGAACTCATTTAATTTAGCAGGAAAAACAGCCTTAGTCACGGGCGGAAATACAGGCATTGGTTTGGGCATGGTTCGAGGACTCGCCGAAGCGGGTGCAGATATTATTGTCAGCAGCCGAAGCATCGAAAAATCAGGTAGCGAAGTCGAGAAAATAGTGACTGATTTAGGTAGAAAATTCACCGCAATTCCTTGCGATTTCAGTAACCGTGACTCCCTTTACGATTTCACCAAAAAAGTATTATCAGAACACGGCGTACCAGACATTTTGGTGAACAATGCCGGAACAATCATGCGTGCCCCAGCCGCCGAACACCCCGATGAATATTGGGATAACGTGCTGAATATCAACTTAAATGCTCCGTTTTTGCTCGCCCGTGAGTTTGGAAAAGAAATGGTGGCTCGTGGTTCAGGTAAAATTATTTTTACGTGTTCGTTGCTTACTTTTCAGGGCGGAATTACCGTTCCTGGTTACGCCGCCTCAAAAGGGGCGTTGGGAAGTTTGGTCAAGGCACTTTCAAACGAATGGGCAGCAAAAGGGTTGAACGTGAACGGCATAGCACCGGGCTATATTAGAACAAATAATACGGATGCCTTGCAAAAAGATCCCGTTCGGAATGAAGCAATTTTAAGTCGAATTCCCGCCGGGCGTTGGGGCGAACCCGAAGACTTTGCTGGTCCAACCGTTTTTCTTGCATCAAACGCAAGTAATTACGTAAACGGCACCATCTTGACCGTTGACGGCGGCTGGATGGGAAGATAATATGTCAGATTTATACGGATTTTAGAATCCAAGCAATACCATTCAATTTATAAAAACACAACTATGGAAATCAGATTTGGCAACAGCCCAACAGAAACAAAAGGCATGAATACGGTGCAACTTCGGACGAATTTTTTGCTGGAAAATATCATGACTAATAATCGGGTAACTTGCACGTATTCGCATTACGACCGGGCAATTATTGGCGGCGTAAAACCCAGCACCGAAACCGTAACGCTTGAAAATTACGAAGAACTGAAAAGTAAATTCTTTTTAGAACGCAGAGAAATTGGCATCATCAACGTCGGGAATACCGGTAAAATTACTGCTGACGGTGAAACTCATACATTAAACAAACTTGACTGCCTTTATTTGGGTCGAGGAACGGAAAATGTGGAATTTAGTAGCAACTCGGCAGACGAACCCGCAAGTTTTTACTTTATGTCCGTTCCCGCACATCACAAATACCCAAATACTTTCATGGCTGCCGCCGATGCTTCGCCCGTTGAAATGGGCGACAAATCAACTTCAAACGAGCGGATTATTTATAAATACATTCACCTCGACGGCATAAAAAGCTGTCAGTTGGTCATGGGACTTACGATATTGAAAGACGGCTCGGTTTGGAATAGCGTGCCGCCGCACACGCACACCCGCCGCATGGAAGCATATTTTTATTTCGACGTTCCCGCCGAGCATCAGGTTTTTCATTACATGGGCGAACCGCAGGAAACCCGCCACCTCGCCGTAAAAAATCATGAAGCGGTTATTTCACCGCCGTGGTCGGTGCATTTTGGTTGCGGAAGTACCAACTACGCCTTCATTTGGGCAATGGCGGGAGAAAATCAGGTTTTCTCAGACATGGATCAATGTGCCATTTCTGAGTTGCTGTAAGTAGCAAACCACTATTCATGATGAATCAAGGCTTAGATTTACGAACCACGAAGTGGTGACATTATACTTCCGTAATGTCACCACTTCGTGGTTTTAGCATCTATCCGTAAATTTACACTGCTATAATCATTTCATCCCTTCGGGATTTGTCAATTTCTATTCTACCCTTGATTCTCTTATTCAATTTTGAAACGCATCAAGTCCTTCTGAAAACTTTTCGGAAGGACTTATTTTTTCAAACAAAGCCCTGAACCATTACCTAAAGCAAGTCAATTTTTAATTATTTTACTAAATTGCATTAACAACGTAAATCTATTCAACCCATAAAAATAATGAAATCTACTTTACTCAAAATCAGCGGTTTACTCGCCGTGGTGATTTTCGGCGTGGCCGCTTATTCAGGCATCAATTATTCGCAATCTGACGAAAATCCTAAAATTTCCAAACTAACGCTTCAACCCGGTTTTACCGCCGAACACCTGTACTCACCTTCTGAGAACAAACA
>JANQUM010000206.1:4003-5899 GCA_030731175.1 Spirosomataceae bacterium | reverse complement strand
TTCAGTTTTAATGCTTTTTGTCTGGTATTTAAAGATTTATCGTGAGTCGGCATCAAGTATTTGTTTGTATTTTCGGCAAATTTACAAAACTAACTTTGAAAGATACGGGAAACGTCTGCCGAGAAGTAAAATCTTGAAATCAAAACCTTAATGTAATTGTGTTTGCGGCTACCGTTCTTCTACGAAAGGTATGTTCTAAACCTGCCACAAAAGCGAAAAATTGTCTTCCTGCGTTTCGTTTATTAAAATTTTCCCAAACCTTTCTACCCAGGCGTGAAATTCAAAACCCTGTTTTTGTTGCACACCAATTTTTAAATAGACGGATTTATCGTCTCGCAAAAGCCATTTGTAAGTCATTGCAATTGGAAGACAAGTAATTGAAAAAGGAAACAACGATGCTGCTCTCGTGGTAAAATAAGCCGTTTTATCGTGAGGTATGTTCCGGGGCGAAGCGAACGGAAATGAAAGAGACTTGCGGTAAATCTTCAGAAAAATATTGAAAGGAAGTATTTGTAGAAGTGACCAAACGAAAAACAGCGTTAACCAAATAGCGATTAGGCGGCATTTGTCTGACAGGCTCAGGGAAAAGAACTTAACTAACTTCTGAGATAAGTTTTTCATAGAGGAGATTTTCTAAAAGTAGGCTTAAGTCGGTTTCGGCAGTTGCTGCAATTACGTCAAATTCCTGACAAACTTCTTCAACTAACTCAGCTAATGAAGCCGGCTCTTTTTGCATGAAATGCCAGATACAGGTACCTACTTCGTCAAGGTTAAAATACATACCCGAACCGTAGTTGAGGATTACTGTTTTACCCGAAACTGACGTTGAAACTTGCTGGTCACTGACTTTGTATTTTTTCATAAAATTATTGAAAACAACCTCTTGCAATTAAATAAGGGACGATTAACCAAAGCAAACCTTTTATTAAAAAGAACAAAAAACCAGCCCAACCCATACGTTTGAACCAATCTTTCATTTTGCCTTTTTTCTTTTCCATGGTCAATAAACAGCCCTTTTTTTTAAATGGTTTGCGGAAATGCTTAATATTGAACAATTATTATAAAAGACAACCTCATTAATGAATAGATTATTAAAAGCATTTCTTTTTGCTGCAGGAATTCTCGCAGTGATTATTGCTTCGTTCGTTGTTTATGGACTTCACTTGACTAAAAAGCTTCCTTGGCAATCACCCATTTTTGATACCGAAATTCCAGCAAATCCTGGAAACTTGGGAAAAAGAGGCGTACTGCTTTTTTACAAAACGAACGGTTTTGAACACGAATCTATTAGTACTGGATTGTTGGAGATTACAACGCAAGGCGAGGGCAGGGGTTGGAACGTAATAGCAACGGATAATGGTGCTTTTTTCAACGAAGATTACCTGAATAAATTTAAAGTTGTAGTTTTTCTAAGCACAACTGGCGATATCTTAACGAAAGAACAAGAACGGGCTTTTGAGAAATTTGTGGCAAGCGGCGGCGGATACGTTGGTATTCATGCAGCAGCGGATACTGAATACGAATGGAAATGGTATAACGATTTCTTGGGAACGCACTTTCGTGATCATAGCCTTTTTCCGCATACGCCTGAAGCTACTTTGATGACGGAAAATAAAAAACATCCAAGCACGGCACACTTACCAAACCGCTGGAAAAAAGTGGAAGAGTGGTATAATTTCAAAGATAACGTGCGAAACAAAAAAGGGTTTGAGGTCTTACTTTCTGTTGACGAAACCTCGTATAATGTTGGTGAAACCGATGGGATGGCTGGTGATCACCCAATTACTTGGATAAGTTCCGCTAAGAACGGACGTATGTTTTATACCGCTTTGGGGCATGATTCTGAAACTTTTACAGAAGTCAACCCGATGAACCACATTCTGAAAGGGATTGAAT
>JANQUM010000206.1:0-3993 GCA_030731175.1 Spirosomataceae bacterium | reverse complement strand
GGATTGAATGGGCGGGCAGATTTGATGAATAAATCTTTAGTAGGTGTAAAGCGTTGAAAAAAGGCTGCAGTATCGGTGTTCAGGCATTTCGTCGAAGAAATAACTAAAATTTAGATTATCGGGCATTTTACCAAACGAGATTGAGGTCATTGTCTTGAATATCAATGAATAAGCTTCAGAAAAAGTCGTTATTTCACCGTAAAGTGTCAGTTTTGTTGCTGCATTTAGGTTCAATTGGTTAATGACGAAAAGTACGTGGTACGCCGCATCTTGTGGAGTACGGTAGTTGAAACGGTTGCAGAACTGCAAAACCTTATCTTTGAAATAGACAACAATCAAGCTTCCTTCCTCGAAATGAATGTGCATGCCGTCAGGGTGAGGTAACTGCCGAATGCACTCAATCAGGGTGCTGATAAGATGCACTGGGGTTATTTTTTTGACGGTGTACATCTCTTTAAACCAGTTTATAAGCTTTTTCTCAACCCCAAATACATTGAAAGCATTTATAGTTGCGTGCTTGTAATCATAAATATAGTGATGCTCGTTTATCTGACTTCCGGCAGCAAAATTGATGTATTTTGAAGAATCGTCGCGTTGGAAAATTTCCTCCGGTATGAACGTAAAGTAGTTCGAGTTTACACTCAACGATACTGACTTCCAGTAGTTTGCGGCTAAAAAGTGGTGCTGGTCGTAGATTTTTTGAAGCGTTTGAAGCAACTGATTTTCGTTGAGTACGCTGATAATCTGGTAATCTTCCATCCACATAAACATGTTGTTTTTTTCGTGCTGGACAGCAAACCTAAAACGATCTTTACTGACTTCAATCAATAAATGACAGCTTGCAATCTGACCGATTTCAAATCGATCGTCTTTAACTTCAAAAATGGGTGCAATTGCTTCTAATGTATCTTCCATACTGCTAAATCTTTAAGATTGAACTTGCTTTTCACAAGTTACGTATTTTTTTACTACGGGATGAATCAAGTCATCGGGTAGAGTACAAATTTCGGCCGTATCCATCCACTTCAGTTCAATGATGTATTGGTTTTCACGGGTAATTTCTGGGTCAAAACCAAGTGTAGCGTCGTGATTCGTTACTTTTGACTCGAAAAATAGCTCAACAGCGTGCAACGAATCAGCGATGAATTCAGACAAATAATAGAACTCGCTGCTCAAAACGTTAAGGTTTACTTCTTCTTTTACTTCCCGCTTTACGCAATCAATGACGCTCTCTCCTTCATCTATTCCGCCTCCGGGAGGCATCCAATAGCAATTTTCTCGGTTAAGTCCGCGGTGCTTTATTAGCAGAATGCTGTCGTTATTTTTAATTAACGCCAAACATCTGATGCGGACTCGGCTGCCAAACTGCTCAATTAACTCGGTATTCATTAACTCGCAAAGTTAGACTTTTTAAGGATGGGTAAAAAATATCTTCCGTGATTTAGAACAAAGGTGTCCAATAAATGCAATTATAACGGGCGGAAATTTCCGTGCTAAGATAAAAATTGCCTAAAAATCTGCTTTAGTAAATATTCTCAATAGCTTTGTAGTTTTCTACCGCAGCTTACTTATGGCAACCGAAAACGAGACAATTTCAGAGCTTCTTAAAAAGAAATTTAAACACAAACCCACCAACGGTCAAAACCGGCTTTTTGAGTTGATGGGTGATTTTCTGGAGCAGGAAGACGAAATTATACGTAGTGCATTCATCTTGAAAGGCTACGCCGGAACGGGTAAAACCACATTTATAAGTGCTTTGGTGAAGGTTTTGCCGAAATTTGGCTGGAAGTCTGTATTGCTTGCCCCAACCGGACGAGCCGCCAAAGTAATGGCAACGTACTCTAAGCGGAAAGCCAACACGATACACAAGAAAATTTACCGACAAACGGAAAATAGCTACACTGGAAACTTTGTTTTTGAGCGGCAAAAGAATTATCACGAAGACACGCTTTTTATTGTTGATGAAGCGTCAATGATTTCTGACACAAAAGAGTTTGGCAGCAGCAGTTTGCTGCATGATTTGTTAGATTTTATTTTTGAAAATCCCGGAAATAAATTATTACTAATTGGTGACGAAGCACAGCTCCCGCCCGTAAAAATGTCTGTCAGTCCGGCGTTAGATGCTCAACATTTGAACGGGTATTACCACACGGAAGTGATTGAGCATCAGCTTACTGAAGTTACTCGCCAAGAAGAAGGAAACGGCATTTTGGATAATGCAACGGCGTTGCGAAATTTGCTTGGAAATGAAGCACCAAAAATCCAATTTGTAACACAAGGTTACACTGATTTATTCAGAATGACGGGCGAACGCATCGAGGACGGGCTTCGCTTTGCATACGACAAATTTGGGCGAGAGAATGTAATTGTAATTACTCGCTCAAACAAGAATGCGGTTCAGTACAATCAATACATAAGAAACCAAATCGATGACGCCCAGGAGGAGCTGTCTGTTGGCGATTTATTGATGGTAGTTCGGAATAATTATACGATTTTGGACGAAACCTCGGAAGCTGGATTCATTGCAAATGGTGAGTTTGTAGAAATAAAAAGAGTAGGACGGGAAGAAGAAATTCACGGATTTCGCTTTGCAGGGGTAACGCTAAAATTAGTCGATTACCCCGAAGAGCCTGAATTTGAAACCATGATTTTGCTCGATACGCTGCATTCGCATTCGCCGAGCTTAACCCGTGACGAAAATAAGGCACTCTACGATAGCGTAATGAAAGATTATTTTTTTATTACTTCTAAAAAAGAACGCAGTGATTTGGTGCGTAAAGATAAGTACCTCAACGCTTTACAGGTTAAATACGCGTATGCTTTGACTTGCCATAAATCTCAAGGTGGGCAATGGGATGTAGTATTTGTAGACCAAGGATACTTGCCACCAGACCAGCTCGATGAAGACTTTATAAGGTGGCTTTATACGGGAATTACCCGAGGTATTAAGATGGTTTTTTTAGTGAATTTTAATCAGCAATTTTTCAAGAAGTAGGTGAACCATGGAATTTCAGTTGACAATTGATTCTGCAAAATTTAGGGATACAAACGCCGCTTGGAATCAATTAATGCTCAATGACCCGTGGTCAGTCGGTTACGTTTCGACACTTATTGAAATGGAATCTTATTCAACCAAAGAAGACTGGGAAGATTTTTACTATAAATCTGGCGAAAAACGAAACGAGTTATTAAAAAATGTTGATGAAAATGTATTTCAAGTACTTGAAAACGAAAAAGATATAAGAAAATCGAAAGCTACTGCTCGAAACTTTGATTGGAAGACTCGCTCTACAAATACGTCTTATGGACGAACGAAAGAGCAATTACTCGAAAAAGGGAAATTGCTGCGTGATTTAATGAAAAAGAACGGTGTAGCTTTGTCTGAAAATGAAGCATTTGAGTGTGTACGATTTCGAGTAATTTGTGAGACGTGGAACGGAATAATTATCCGTGAAAGAAATACGGTTCACAAGCTTTCCGCACTTTTTCCTACCACTGAATTTCGGAAAGTTTCGGGTGAAACGGACCACCAATTTGCGGTAGATTACGAGTTGTATCATCACGGAAAATTAGCCGCCGCTATTCAGATCAAACCAACTTCTTACAACGGGACAGCGGCGTATATCCTAAAAGCAAAACGTGCAAATAACATCAAAAATGAGATGTACTTTGAGAAATTTGGTGCAAAAGTAATTGACGTACTTTCTGACACTAAAGGCAATATTCAAAATGCCGAGGCAATCGAAAAGCTTAAAATTTGTATCGTCTGAATAATCTCCTTACTCGCCTGCTTCGGCAAAATCCATGAAGTTTCCACTTTCAATTCTTCTGTATAGGTCGGCGGGCTTGTTGAAAACGTAACCCCACGCCTTTATTGGATTTTTATTAATATCGAGGAAAACCTCAATTTCCTCTCTGACGTAAAGCGAGTTCACAGAATCTTCAGGGTTAAAACCTTCATAGGGATCAAGTACTGCAAATAGATTTTCAGGG
>JANQUM010000205.1:2622-5930 GCA_030731175.1 Spirosomataceae bacterium | reverse complement strand
GTTTGAACGAGGAATTGGAAGCACGGCATCCGTCATGCCTGGTCTCCAAGATTTTTCATACATCAGTTGGCTGCGGTTTCCTCCGAAAGTTGGGAAATCTGTCCAATATTTTACGTAGTTGAAAAGTTCGTTTCCATAAACGCCTTGCCCAAATACATCAAGACGAAGGCTTTTGTAACCTACGCTTCCGTTTACACCGTAAGTAAAATCAGGGTGCGGGTTTCCGATAATGGTACGATCGGCGGCGTTGATAACTCCGTCTTCGTTGATATCACGGAAAATAAATGCTCCAGCCTTGTTCATCTGACCACCACCAAATTGCGTTGCGTGTTCAGCACCCTGAGCATCCGTTTGGAAAATACCATCAATCTGATAACCAAAGAACGAAGCAAGCGGGCTACCTTGCTGCGTAACACTCATTGGAGGTAGGCGAGTGTTGAACCCAAAGAATTGCGTGTTTGGATCACCGTTGGTTTTAGTAACTACGTTGCGGTATGTCGAGAAATTTCCACCGATTGAATACGTGAAGTCTCCTTTTGTGTCGCCGTAGTTTACGCCAATTTCAAAACCTTTGTTGGTCATTTCGCCAATGTTCTGAAACGGGTTTGCCGCTACACCTTGCGTAAGTTGCACTTCCACCGGAAATAACATATCGGATGTTGTACGAGAGAAAACGTCAATATTTACTTCCAATTTATTCTGCAAGAAATTGGCATCTAAGCCAATATTTTGCGAAGTGGTTGTTTCCCATTTGGCATTCGCGTTTCCAAACTGCCCGAGTTCATAACCAGGTAACGAAGAAGTATTTGCTCCGTTTAGGTCATAAAAAGACGATTCTGGCGAAGTGGCAAACGTAGAAAAGGCGTTGTAGTTACCAATTTCCTGATTACCCGTTTGCCCAACTCCAAAACGTAGTTTTGCGAACGAAAGCCAATCGGCAGATTTCAAGAATGATTCGTTTGAAATTACCCAACCAAAACTTGCCGCCGGAAAGTAGGCCGTTCTGAATTCTTTGGCAAAACGGCTTGAGCGGTCACGACGAACGGTGAAATCTGCAAGGTACTTACCGTCAAAGGCGTAATTTAACTTCGCAAATTCGGAAGCCAAACGCCACTCAGAAGCACCGCCACCGTTGTTGATTCCGGCACGGCCAGCACTCAAATAACGGTTGCTGATATCATCCACGGCGAAACCCGAACGCTCGGCGTTGAAAAACTCAAAATAACTTTTGATTGATTCTGTCCCGACGAGGGCATTCATCCTACTTTTTCCAATTTCTTTGCTATAGCTCAACGTATTATACCACGTCCACGAATAATCGTAGTTATTTGAAGTATTCAATGAGTTTGTTCCCCGCGGTTCAGGATCCCAGTTATTATTAAAAACGTAGTTCCGTAAATTGAACGTATTGTAGTCAATTCCGAATTGCGTTTTCGCCGTAAGGTTTGGCAAAATATCGTATTCAGCGTAAGCGTTTCCGAATAACCGGATTTCCTGCGTAGCGTTATCTTTATTGGTTGTCAAAAAAGCAACGGGATTAAGGCTATTGTCAAGCACCGTTGGCGAACCCGCAAAGTTGCCCTGAATGTCAGTAACTGGCGTGATTGGCGGCATGCGGTAAGCTAAAGAAACCGCGTTTGTTTCGTTCTGGTTACCGTTTGGCTGCCCAACTCTTGAGCCGTAAGCTACTTGAAAGTTTTCACCAACCCGCAGTTTTTTGTTTACCACAAAATCAGTGTTTGTGCGAAGCGTAACTCGCTTATAGTTAGTAAATTTCATGATACCCTGCTGGTCAAAAAAGTTGACCGACATGGCATAACGTGCTACATCACTCGCTCCTGACACGCCCAATTGGTGGTTCTGAATCGGAGCGGTTGCAAATACTTCGTTAAACCAATCTGTACCTTCTTTATTTGCTTTTGTGATTAAGAACTTCGGCGTTTGTGAATAGCGGCTTTCGTCAACCGTTCCCACCGCCCCAACCGGGAAAATATAATCTGGGATAATTGGGGTTTCTACCCTTCCACCAAACATAGGAATATTCGGATAAACAATCTTCGAGCGATCTGAAATCTGACCATTTACCAATAAGTTAGAGTTCTCGGCGTTTATTCGAGATTCCCAAAGCAAATCAGCGTATTCTCTCGTGTTCAATAAATCAAGGAATTTGATCGGCGATTGCTGTCCGTAATACGCATCGTAAGTAAGTTTCGGCTTTCCGCCTTTTCCTTTCTTCGTGGTAATAATTACGACACCATTTCCCGCCCGTGAACCGTAAATTGAAGCCGCCGACGCATCTTTCAATACTTGCATTGACTCAATATCGTTCAAGTTCAACGTGTTCAGGTTTCCCTTTGTTGGTGTTCCGTCAATAACGTACAACGGTGAGTTGTCATTAATTGTACCAAAACCACGAATACGCACCATCACGCCGCCACCCGGAGCGTTTTCGTTACTTACATTCACACCCGCAACTCTACCCTGAATGGCTTGGGCGAGGTTGGTTGCTGGCACCTGCATGGCGGCTTTCATGTCCACCGTTGCTACCGCACCCGTAATATCACGTTTGCTTTGCGAGCCGTAACCCGTAACTACCACTTCATCAAGCGAGCGGGCATCTGACATTAAGGTAATATTAATTACCGATTGATTACCAACGGTTATTTCTTTCGCAAAATAACCAATGGATGAAATCACGAGGACATCGCTTGGTGCTACCTCAATTTTAAAGTTTCCGTCTGCATCCGTTGACGTACCTTTATTTTGTCCTTTTATCTGGACGGTTGCACCGGGCAAGCCCGAATTTGAGTCTCCATCGAGTACCTTTCCGGTAACCGACTTTTGGGCGTAAATTACACCACTACTCATCGCTAAAATCAGCAGAAATAGTCGTGTACTACGAAGCAGAAGTAAATGATTTTTCTTCATAGTTTTCCAGTAAAAATTATGGTTGAATAAGTTAAAGCAAGATGGCTTTAACGAGTCAAATGTAAACAGTAATTTTTAATCAATTATTAATTTAATTTAATATATTTTTAATCATATTACGTCCTCAATTGAAGAACTAAAATTAATCGTCTTTTATGATATTCGATGCAATCGTGGTGGGATCAGGTGTTTCGGGCGGCTATGCCGCTAAAGAACTGACCGAAAGAGGGTTAAAGACGCTTTTAGTTGAGCGAGGGAGAGCCGTAGAACACGTTGAAGATTACAAAACCGCACTCAAAAATCCGTGGGAAATGCCACATCGCGGACGTATGTCACTACATGAAATGGAGAAGTATCCAATCATGGGCAGAGTACACAAT
>JANQUM010000205.1:1178-2612 GCA_030731175.1 Spirosomataceae bacterium | reverse complement strand
GGCTGAATATCTTTGACGTGGGGTCGTATTGCGTTGCGTATGTCTGACCTTGATTTTGAAGCGAATTTGCGGGAAGGGATTGCGATAGATTGGCCCATCAGATATAAAGATATAGCACCATGGTACGATCGGGTAGAAAAATTTGTCGGAATTGCCGGAAGTCGGGATAATTTACCTCATTTACCAGACGGAAATTTTCAACCGCCAATGCCGTTTAGTTGCGTAGAAGAAGCCTTCAAAAAGCAACTGCAAAGCAGCAATCCAAACGTAAACATCATTCACGCCCGACAAGCTCATTTAACCGAACCAACCGCCGAACAAACCGAACTCGGCAGAGCTTCGTGTCAATACCGAAATATGTGCAGCCGAGGTTGTCCGTTCGGGGCGTATTTCAGCACACAGTCGGCTACGCTTCCCGCCGCAAAAAGAACCGGAAATTTGACAGTAATGACCGATCAAATCGTCAAAGAAGTCATTTACGACGAAGTTTCTCAAAAAGCCACGGGTGTACTTTTGATAAATTCCGAAACGAAGGAAATTACCGAAGTACAAGCCAAAATTATTTTCCTGAATGCTTCTACGCTCGGAACTACGCAAATTCTGCTGCAATCAACGTCCAAACGCTTCCCAGAAGGTATGGGAAATGACTCAGGTGTTTTGGGGCATTACTTAATGGATCACCATTTCGGAGCCGGAGCAACCGCCGAAATTACGGGTTATGAGGATGTAGTACAGTACGGACGGCGACCGAATGGCTTTTATATTCCCCGCTATCAAAACATCGGAAACGACAAACGGGATTACCTTCGTGGTTTTGGTTACGAAGGAAATTCGGGAAGAACAATTGCCGGAGACGACGGCTCAATTGGAGCTTCGCTGAAAGAAAATTATACAAAATTCGGGCCGTGGGAAATTAAATTATCGGGCTTCGCCGAAACGCTTCCCTACGAACAAAACAGGGTATTTTTAGATAAATCAAAGATTGATCCGTGGGGCTTACCCTTATTAACCATTTCAGCAGATTACGGCGAAAACGAGCAACTCATGCGGCCCGACATGAAGAATAACGCCGCCGAGTTTTTTGAAGCAGCAGGTTTTAAAAATATCCGACCTTACGACGAAATCAGAGGCTTCGGTCGCTGCATCCACGAAATGGGAACAGCACGTATGGGGCATTCCCCGAAAGATTCTGTGTTGAATAAACACAATCAGGTTTGGGGCGTTCCGAACGTTTATGTAACCGACGGGGCTTGCATGACTTCCTCTTCTTGCGTGAATCCGTCTTTAACTTACATGGCATTGGCCGCCCGTGCCGTTGATCACGCGGTGGGTGAAATGAAGAAGTGAACTACACTTACTGCTACAATAATGACATCCCCTCGGGATTCTGAACGTAAATGGAATGACAATTACTACAATAATGGCATCCCTTCG
>JANQUM010000205.1:0-1078 GCA_030731175.1 Spirosomataceae bacterium | reverse complement strand
CCACGAAGTGGTGGCATTATTGTAGGAAAATTATGGCAGCAGGAACGTATTCACAAGTTTACATTCAAGTAGTATTTGCTGTAAAAGGCAAGCAAAACCTGATGCAGAAAGCATGGCGAAAAGAACTTCATAAATACATTTCAGGTATTATCACCGCCAAAGGTCATAAATCCATTATCGTGAATGGCGTGGGCGACCACATCCATTGCTTTATTGGCTTAAAACCTTCCATCGCTATTTCCGATTTGGTTCGGGATATTAAAAGCAACTCCTCCAAATTTATTAACGAGCAGAATTTTGTTCGGGGTAAATTTGAATGGCAGAGTGGTTACGGAGTTTTTTCGTACGCTCAATCTCAAATCAAAAGTGTTTACAACTACATTCTAAATCAAGAAGAACACCATAAAACCAAAACTTTCCGAGAAGAATACATTGAGTTTCTGACCAAATTTGAAATCGACTATAATCCTGAACACTTATTTGATTGGATAGAGTAAAGCAGGTTTACAATTATTTCCGTAGTTTTAAATCATAAATTTTAACCTTATACATTCAGATCAATAATGCGATATTTTAGATTATTCCTCGTTCTGACTTTTACCTTACCCTCGGCGTTATTTGCACAAACAAAAGTCGATTTCCAAAAATTGGATAATTACTTCGCCAAAGCCCAAAAAGAATGGGGCGTTCCGGGGATGTCTATCGGAATAGTAAAAGACGGAAAAGTAGTTTTCACCAAAGGCTACGGCGTACTCACCGAAGGGAAATCAACCGCCACAAACGACGAAACGCTCTACGCCATCGCTTCTAATTCAAAAGCATTTACGTCGGCAATTATTGGGATGTTGGTTCAGGAAGGAAAACTCAGCTGGGATGATAAAATCAGAAAACACCTCCCGTACTTCGATTTATACGACAGCTACGCCGGAGAAAATGCCACCATTCGGGATATGATGAGCCACCGAGTTGGTTTAGGTACATTCAGCGGTGATATTATGTGGTATAATTCGGATTTTACTTCCGAAGAAATCATTCGCCGAATGAAGTACATTCCACCCGCTTACGAGTTTCGGGCGGG
>JANQUM010000204.1:1478-6003 GCA_030731175.1 Spirosomataceae bacterium | reverse complement strand
TCAATGGATTTATCGAGGATTAAATCGCAGTGAATTTCATCAGAACAAAGTACTAAGTCATTTTTTACACAAAAATCTGCGAGTTGTTGCAGTTCTTCTTTTGTAAACGCCCGACCCAACGGGTTGTGCGGATTGCATAACATGAACACTTTCGTGTCTGGTACAATCTGTTTCTCCATTTCGGTAAAATCAAATTCCCAACGGTCGTTTTGCCAAATAAACGGAATATCCATCAAGCGGCGTTTTCCTAAATCTGCTACTTCTAAAAATGGCTTATAAACGGGCGTGGCCGTCATAACCGAGTAAAACGAAGTATCATCAATGGCTCGAACGGAAGCATGAAGCCCCGGCACGAGACCGGGCAACCAAACAATCCATTCGGGTTTAACTTCCCAGTTGTGTCGTTTTTTCAAACGCTCAATCACGACTTTTGTCAACTCTTCGGGGGCATGGCTGTAGCCAACAACGGCGTGATCCACCAATTTTTGAAGAGCGTCTTTAATTGGCTTTGCCACCTGAAAATCCATGTCGGCAATCCAGAGCGGAATTACGTCTGCCGGGTATTTATCCCATTTGCGGCTGTTGGTGTTTTTTCGGTCAACGGGTTGGTCAAAATCGTAAGTCATTAGTGGGGTTGTTCGGTTAATTTAGTCGGTCAACGAATCGGTAAGTTAATAAGTTTGCAAAGAAAATGGAAAAACCGTGAGAGTAAGTTATTTACAGGTTTTCTTTCACAAAAAAAGCCCCGATTTCTCAGGGCTTTTCTACTTATAAATTGGTGTAAATACAAAAATCAGTTTCTAACAAAAAGGTCGTTATTTTTATTTTCCCACTCGAAGCGTTGCATCAGCAAGTGAGTGTACATAAGTATTTCTTTATTTTTCAGATTTTTGGGGAGGTAAACGGTTTCACCTTTCCAAATGCAAGCGTTTGATTTATTATCAATAACCAATACCTGAATTTTCTTATCTTTTTTACTTACCTCGTCCGAAAAAGCATAACGATAATAGATTTTCAAATCTGCTTCAAATGGTGTTTTAAAAAACCCGCTTTCGGTCATTTTCTGCTCGATAGCCGCACTGATGCATTCATCGTTAATTGTTTCGATTTTATTCAAAACCGAATACGTTAGTAGGTCACGTTCTTGGGGCTGTGCTTCTTCTAAAGATGCACGCATCACGGGACGGTGACAAGCCGAAAAAAGTAAACTTAGTAGTAAAAGCGATGCGATATTTCTCATTTCAAATATTTTTCTATATTTCCTTAACGTTACAAATATAGAAAAATATATTCCAATTGGTAACATTAAGTTAACATTGAAATAATATTAATTTAGAATTAAATACAGTTCGCCGAGATTTGGGCATAAAAAAAGCACCTGAACAGTTCGTTCAGGTGCTTGAATTCGAATAAGGCAGTTACAGTATGTACTGGCTCAAATCACGATTTTTCACTAACCCAGCAAGGCGATCTTCTACCATTTCCTTATCTACTTTCACCTCCGAACCGGGCGTGATAGTTTCAGGAATGTCAAAAAGTACGTCATTTAACAAGTGGCTGATTACAGTCTGCAAACGTCTGGCTCCTATATTTTCAACTTCGGCGTTTGCCTCAAAAGCAATTTTGGCGAGAGCTAATAAGGCGTCATCAGTAAAAGTAAGCTTCACGCCTTCTGAGGCTAACATCGCTTCGTATTGTTTGGTCAAAGCGTTGCGTGGCGTTTTCAGAATTTGGTAGAAATTTTCTTCCGTTAACGTTTCTAATTCTACCCGAATCGGGAAGCGACCTTGTAATTCAGGAATCAAATCCGACGGTTTTGAAACGTGAAACGCTCCGGCTGCGATAAATAACACGTGGTCGGTTTTAAGGCTTCCGTGCTTGGTTTGAACGGTTGAACCTTCCACAATTGGTAGCAAATCCCGTTGCACTCCTTCCCTACTTACGTCTGGCCCGCCGCCTTTTCCGCTTGAAGACGCTACTTTATCAATTTCATCGATGAAGATGATTCCCATATTTTCCGCTTTGCGAATGGCTTCTTCCTTCACTTCGTCCATGTCAATCATTTTTGAAGATTCCTCTTCCAGCATGATTTTGCGGGCTTCGGCGATAGAAACTTTGCGTTTTTTGTTTCGCTTCGGCATCATATTACCAATCATTTCCTGAATATTCATCATCGACATGTCGTCAATTGGTCCGCCCATCACACCAATATTCGGCGAACCATTTGCCGATACGTCAATTTCGATGCGGCGTTCATCCAGTTCGCCACGTTTCAGTTTTTCCCGAAAATTATTGCGGGTAGCTTCGTTTAACTCAATTTCTTCTGATTTCTCGGTTTCAAAACCGAGGTTTTCTTTCTTCGTAGATTTTACAGGCGGAATCAGAATATCGAGCAATTGCTCTTCCACAATTTCGGCGGCTTTTTCTTTCACCAAGGCCTTTTTTGCGGTTGCCACCATATTTACAGATTGTTCGGCAAGATCCCGCACCATGCTCTCAACGTCACGCCCCACGTACCCAACTTCGGTAAACTTGGACGCTTCTACTTTCGTGAAAGGTGCATCAGCTATTTTGGCTAATCGACGGGCAATTTCGGTTTTACCAACGCCCGTTGAGCCAATCATTAAGATATTATTCGGTACAATTTCGGTTTGCATTTCCGCGGGGGCGTTCATTCTCCGCCACCGATTTCGTAGAGCAATCGCAACGTTTTTCTTGGCGTCATTTTGCCCGATTATGTATTTATCAAGTTCGGCAACGATTTGCCGAGGGGTAAGATTTTCTAAGTTTTCTGACATTCAGTTCTATAATTTGTGGATTTATACCGTCACTTTCTCGGTATTAAACAAGCATAAGGTCTTTAAAGTTGAGACATTTCCGTATTTTTGTTAATAAACGAATTTTACAAAACAATGCAGCACGTATTAAGCATTCCCGAAAAATTAGGTAGATACACCGACGACGAGCTTTTTGAACTCTGTGCCGCCAATCCCGACCTACGAATCGAACGAAACGCTAATTACGAACTTATTTTCCTTCCTTTTGATGGATTTACCACAAGTACCTATAATGCAGAGTTAACTTTCAAAATTGGAGTCTGGAATCGAAAGAGTAAAGAAGGTTTTGTCACAAATTCAAACGGCGGCTACATACTACCAAACGGTGCGATGCGAGCACCTGATGTGGCTTGGATAAATCGTGAAAAAATAAGCCGAATTCCGAAAGAGAAGCAAAAGAAATTCCTTCCCGCTTGTCCTGATTTTGTTATTGAACTCCGTTCAGAATCCGACAATTTATCAGAACTGAAAGCTAAAATGGAAGAATGGATTGAAAACGGTACAAAACTCGGTTGGTTAATTGACCCGAAGAAAAAACAGACGCACGTTTACCAGCCGAATCAAAAAAATATTATTGAGAATTTTGCCACTGATTTAACTGGAAAAAATGTACTAGAAGGCTTCTCGGTAAACCTTATCAAGCTTTTTGAAATGGATGCAGCCGAAACTGACGGAGAAGAAAACTGAAATATCAGTCTGACGGATTCGTTGTAAGAAAACATGATTATGAATCCGTTATGAAAAACACAAACTCTTCATTGCTCACCGTTGGGGCGTTAGCTTTACTTATTTTTGGCTGCGTTACCTACGACCTTTCACCAAAAGACGAAGCGTGGAATCCGTACGAAGTTGGCGATAAATTCACCTTCGTTTCTGACAAAAACAACGAACGAACTTTCACTATTTCCAACGTTGAAAAAACAACAAACCGAGTAAACGTTTACGCCGGAAATCTATCAAAGCTGAAAGAATCGCTAACAGTTTTTGCCATCGAAGAAAACGGCTCGCCCGAAGAATTTCCGCTGCTAACTATTTTCAAAAATTCGCAAGATCAGAGCTTTCTAAACTTTAATTTCGCACTGCCCGAAATGCTTGAAATAAACCACGTAGAAGAAATCTCTGACGCTAACTCTAAGCTCGAATCAGCGAATGGTTTTTCGGGAAACGATTTCCTAAATATCAGTCCGGTTTTAAATGTATCTCCCGACGTTTCGATTCCGTACGTCACAAATTTTATTTTCAGTAAATCAACCGGTTTTGTGCAATTTTCATTGACAAATGGCGAAGTTTGGAATCTAAAACTAAACTAAATTCTATGGAATCAATTTTCCAATTTCGCCCGAATAAATTAACCTTTTGGGCTTCCCGAAATGTTCCTCTTGCGATTGTCTTAATTATCGTTATTGAATTGCTAAAATTCAGCATTGGCTTCTACTTAGGGAGAAACGCCTTTCCGGTTTTTTCCGCTGATTCATTAAGTATCATTGCTTTGTTAACAGTAGTCACCGTTTTCGTGACTCAGAATTGTTTCAAAGAAAAAATAGCAACTGCAAAACAGAAAGCAACTTTTGGGTTAGTTCTCAAAGGAAACTTGATAATATTTACCGCTACCTTTTTATTGAGCTTTGTAAGCGGAAATCAGTGGGCTCGTATTGAAACCCCAACAACAAATGCTGATGTTTTTGCGG
>JANQUM010000204.1:0-1468 GCA_030731175.1 Spirosomataceae bacterium | reverse complement strand
TTTTTGCGGTGTTGAAAGTTGAACGTAAAAACGAAATAAACGTTGTTTCTTTGATTAAAGCAGTTGATGAAGAACAAAAGGTGGCAGCCAAGCAACTAACCAAAGAGCCTCGAACCGACGACGGAATGCTGCGATTAGGCTATTTTGCACTATTCGTTTTGGCAATGGTAGCAACTTATTTCGGTTTATTTTTAGCGTGCTCTTTAGCGTGCAGCAGTTTCGGTTTTTGGGCGGCAATCGTGTTTATTCTGGACCTCGGAATATTCAGCGGCGGCATCTATTTTCTGCTCAAAGTATTCCGGCAAGGGCAAATGAAGCCTTGGCGTGAGATGGACAAAACTGCCCGTAAAAAAGAAGGCAAACACTTCAGAAATGCCGTATTAATCGTGTTGGGGGCAATCGTTTTGTTAATCGCTTTAAGTAATGTGGGGGGCTAAAGTAAAATCTTAGACCATTTTACGAACGTATTATTCACCTCATTTCGTTACTTTTGCAACAAAAATTAAAAACACAAGGTTTTCGATTTTATTTATCACTCTTCAAATAGCTCAAAATGTCCGTTTTAACAGCAACTCACCGAGATACCCAAATTTTCGATTTAATCAATCAGGAACACAAACGCCAACTGCACGGCATTGAACTTATCGCTTCTGAAAACTTTGTTTCGGAACAAGTAATGGAAGCCGCAGGAAGTGTATTGACCAACAAATACGCCGAAGGTTTACCGGGAAAGCGTTACTACGGCGGCTGCGAAATAGTGGACGTAATTGAGCAACTTGCGATTGATAGATTAAAAGAACTTTTCAAACTTACTTGGGCAAACGTACAGCCACACTCAGGTGCTCAGGCAAACACCGCCGTATTTTTGGCGTGCTTAAATCCCGGCGATAAAATATTAGGTTTCGATCTTTCGCACGGCGGACACCTTTCACACGGTTCTCCCGTGAACATTTCGGGAAGGTACTTTCAACCGTTTTTCTATGGAGTTGAGCGTGAAACCGGACTTATCAATTGGGATAAAGTTGAGGAAACTGCCCTGGCAGAAAAACCGAAAATGATTATTTGCGGAGCTTCAGCTTACTCCCGTGATTGGGATTACGAGCGTCTTCGCAGTATCGCCGATAAGATTGGGGCAATTTTACTTGCCGATATTTCACACCCCGCAGGTTTGATTGCAAAGGGCTTATTGAATGATCCGTTTGACCATTGCCATATCGTAACTACTACTACGCACAAAACCCTTCGCGGAACTCGTGGCGGAGTGATTATGATGCGGAACGACTTTGAAAATCCGTTTGGCAAAAAGACGATGAAAGGCAGCTTAAGAAGTATGTCTTCGCTGCTTGATTCAGGCGTTTTCCCGGGAACACAGGGTGGGCCGTTGGAACATATTATCGCTGCTAAAGCTATTGCCTTCGGCGAAGCCTTAACAACTGAATTTGGTGAATACGCCGTGCAGGTTCAGAAA
>JANQUM010000203.1 GCA_030731175.1 Spirosomataceae bacterium | reverse complement strand
CCGCCCAAATGGCGATTGTACGGAATTTTTTCTTTCGAGAACCGAACGTCTTTATAAATTCTATAGAGTGTCAATTTTTCCAAAACATCGGTTTTTCCTAATTCTGAAAAAACCGCTTGTCCGAAATCGGCTACGTTTTCCTTCGCTGCTAAATAGCGTTCTTTATGTTCGGCAAACCAATCACGGTTGTTATTTTCGCTGACATCGTTGAGGAAGTCGAAGGTTATTTTCTTTATCATAATTTGTGTAGATAGTAGAGTTGAGATAAGAGATACTGTTTCTCAATTTCCTTGCAATAAAAATTAAATAACAATCATTTAGGTTGGACCTACGCGGGTTGAATCTCATCGTTTTACGCCTCTCCGATCTCACATCTAACTTCTCTAATCTCAATAAAAAATATCCTGAAAATGCTCAATATCGAGGTCAGGTTTTTGGATGATTGCTATAAAATCAAACCGAACATCGCCGAGCCAACTGCGTTTTCTCATGTAACTTTCCGCACCTCGTTTTAGAGCGTTCATTTTGGCTTTTGACATGGATTGTTCGGGTAGCCCATAATCGGCATTTTTACGTAACCTTACTTCCACAAAAACGAGGCATTCTTTATCCATCGTTACGATATCAATCTCAGATTGTCCGGCTCTAAAATTACGTTCCAGAATTTTGAAACCTTTATTTTCTAAAAATGCGGCAGCCATATCTTCGCCCGTTTGCCCTTGATCTTGCTTGTCTGTCATGCTTACATTTGCTGATTTACCTGCAAGATAAAATACAAATCGTATCTTTGCACTTATTCATCAATACAATACCGATATACTATGCACAACGCTTTTTTCAATACACCCGCACTCGTAAACGAGCCGATTCTCTCGTACGCCCCCGGATCTCCCGAACGTGAAAAGGTAAAAGCAGCACTTGCCGAAGCCCGTTCACAGGAAGTTGACGTTCCGATGTACATTGGCGGTGAAGAAATAAGAACCGACAAAAAAATTCGTTTGTCTCCACCACACGATCATAAACATACGCTTGGTCACGCAAGTGAGGGTGATAAAAGCCACGTAGAAAAAGCTATCAAAACCGCTTTAGAAGCTCGCTCGGCTTGGTCAGCAATGCCTTGGGAACACCGTGCTTCCATTTTTCTGAAAGCAGCAGATTTAATTGCCGGGCCATACCGAGCAAAACTAAACGCAGCCACGATGTTGGGGCAATCAAAAAATGCGTTTCAAGCAGAAATTGACGCCGCTTGTGAGCTTATAGATTTTCTCCGCTTCAATGTAAAGTTTATGGAGCAAATCTATTCTGACCAACCCGTTTCGTCACCAGGCGTTTGGAACAGGTTAGAATACCGCCCTTTAGAAGGTTTTGTATTTGCTTTAACGCCGTTTAATTTCACTGCAATTGCCGGAAATCTTCCTGCAAGTGCTGCCATGATGGGCAACGTAATTGTGTGGAAACCAGCTTACACGCAGATTTATTCGGCAAATGTGCTAATGGAAATTTTTAAAGAAGCGGGTTTGCCAGACGGCGTAATTAATTTAATTTACGTTGACGGCCCTGATACTGGAGAAGTTGTTTTTAACCATCCTGAATTTGCGGGAATCCATTTTACAGGAAGCACCGCCGTTTTTCAGACTATTTGGAAAACAATCGGACAAAACATCACGAAATACAAATCTTATCCACGTATTGTGGGCGAAACTGGTGGGAAAGACTTTGTAGTTGCTCATAAATCGGCAAACGCCAAAGAAGTAGCAACTGGGCTTGTTCGTGGCTCTTTTGAATTTCAAGGGCAAAAATGTTCGGCGGCTTCACGGGCGTACGTCCCTTCCAACCTTTGGGAAGATATTAAAGGTTTCATGCAAGAAGATTTAGCTTCGATGAAAATGGGTGGAACAGAAGATTTTACCAATTTTATTAACGCTGTAATTGACGAGAAAGCGTTTGACAAAATTTCGGGTTACATCGCTGAAGCCAAGAAAGCCGAAGGCGTGGAAGTGATTGCCGGAGGAAATTTTGATAAATCGAAAGGTTATTTCATCGAACCAACGGTTTTAAAAGTAACCGACCCTAAATACCGCACCATGTGCGAAGAAATTTTCGGGCCAGTACTTACTATATATGTTTACGACGAGGCAACCGATTTTGAAGAAATTCTTGAATTGGTAGATTCCACGTCGCCGTATGCTTTGACGGGTGCAGTTTTCTCAAAAGACCGCTACGCCGTTGATTTGGCAATGCGTAAATTAGAAAACGCCGCGGGTAATTTTTATATTAATGATAAACCAACCGGAGCCGTGGTTGGGCAGCAACCATTTGGCGGAGCGAGGGCTTCGGGAACAAACGATAAAGCTGGCTCAATGCTGAATTTACTTCGTTGGGTAAATCTACGTACTATCAAAGAAACATTCGTTTCGCCTACTGATTACCGTTACCCTTTTTTGGGAGAGGAATAATAGGCCTTTGAAATAATTTTTCAATCATCCCGCTGATTTGAGTATATTTGAACGAACAACTTCAATGCACCTCAATCAGCGGGATTTTACGTTTTCCACACAAATGAAACCTACTAACGCACCAGTTTATTTGCTCTTCGTTTTCTGTATAATGAAAGCTATGACCGTGTTTTCTCAGGACAAAAGTCAGTTTGAGAAAGAAACTTACATGAGTTCCTCGGGGGAATATTTGCCGTACCGAATACTCAAACCACTCAATTTTGATTCAACGAAAAAATACCCCATTGTTCTTTTTCTTCACGGAGCAGGCGAGCGAGGCGATGACAACGAAGCCCAACTTACGCACGGCGTTTCTACTTTTTTGATTGAAAGGTACCGTAAAGGATTTCCATGTTTTGTAATTGCTCCGCAATGTCCGGCAGAAGGTTATTGGTCTTCGGCTAAATTTGATCGGGAAACCTATCCGATTGATTTTGACTACAATTATTCTTACGAAATAACCCCCGCACTTGATGCCGCAATAGAGTTGCTAAATTCTTATTTGGGAGACGATTACGCCGACACTTCTCGTGTTTACATTACTGGACTTTCGATGGGCGGAATGGGAACTTTTGAGGCAGTTGCGAGATTTCCTGACTTGTTTGCCGCGGCAGTCCCGGTTTGCGGAGGCGGTGATCCCGATTCTTACAATAAAGAAACCGCTCAGGTTCCATTTTGGATTTTCCATGGTGATGCTGATGGCGTTGTTCCGGTCAAAAATTCACAGAAAATGTACGCTCGTTTAGTTGAGTTAGGTGCAGATGTAAAATATCGTGAATACCCCGATGTCAACCACAATAGCTGGGATAAGGCTTACAGTGAAACAGCTCTGATACCTTGGGTATTTTCAAAAAGAAGAAGGTAATTTAGTGACTAGGGAAATAAATTGCCGTCAATAGATAAATTACACAATAAATACTTAACACTGAAAAGAGATGAAATAACTTTCTTTTAAAGTCTTTTTTCTTTAAAATTGTGATTTGAGTGAACCCTTACTATTTTGAGTACTAATAAGTTAAGTTGAAATTGAGGAAAGATAGACCTTTCGTTTACGCTTTAAGTTGCAATGCGTAATAAAAAGCGTGCGATATTTTCCTTGTTGTTAACTTCTCCAATATTATTTCTTTCTAGCAAGCGTTTAAAAAAAACCAGTATTTTCTATAACCTAAATTTTAATTTCTTTATGATGAACAAGTACCTACTATCAATCTGTGCAGTATTTCTGTTTGGCAGCATTGCTGTTGCTCAAGTAGATCTTCCGCCTAACGCTGTACCAGGCAAATGTTATGCCAAGTGTTTAAAACCAGCACAATTCACTACTCGTACTGAGCAGTACGTAGCTAAAGAAGCCGGAAAGCAACTGGTAGCTACTAATGCTGAGTTCGGAACTACCTCAGACCAAATGTTAGTGAAAGAAGCAAGCAAAGTATTTACTGCTACTGCTGCTGCTTACAAAACTGAAACTGAGCGAGTTTTGATCAAAGAAGCGGGTAAAAGTGTACAGGTTGTTCCAAATTCAGGAACTTACCGTATGGTAAGCGAGCGTATGGAAACGGCCCCTGCTTACAAGCGTTACGAAATCACGGGATGTAACGACGCTACAAACGCTACCGCAACTGGTTCGAGTAGCTCAAGAGATGTTGCTGCCGCAAACTCTCCGTGTTTTACATCAACGTCTGAGCGTTTTATGGTAAAAGAAGGATACAAGACTTTAGAAGTTGTACCGGCTCAATTTACGACTGAAACTGAAAGATTATTAATGAAAGAAGCTTCTGTACGCTACGAAGTAAGCCCTGCCGTTTACAGAACAGCCACTGAGCAATTCATGACATCACCTGCTTACACTGAATTAAAAGTTGATAACAACATTCAGTTTAAGCCTGTAACTGAGCGTTACATGGTTCGTCCGTCTTACGTGAGTTACACAGTTATTCCTGCAAAATTCAGAACTGCATCTGAGCGTGTAATGGTTAGAGAAGCTGCACCTGCCGCTGGCGGAGCAAAACTTCCTAAGTACAAAACCGTAACTGAGCGTATTCTGGTCAAAGAAGCCTCAAAGCGTTATGAAGTTGTACCGGCCCAATACAAAACAGAGTCTGAGACAATCGTTGTAAAAGAAGCCGTAAAAAGCTTAACAGTTACTCCGCCAGTTTACCAAACCGTAACTGAGCGTGTAAAAGTACGCGATGCTTACACAAAATACGAGAAAGGAAAAGTTGATCCAACTTGTCTCTCTGCAAACCCAGATGATTGCCGCATTTTGTGTTTAGTTGAAGTTCCGGCGGAATATCAGACTATCACAAAGCAAGTAATCAAAACTCCAGCCGGAGTAAGAGAAAACGTTACTCCAGCCCAGACTTCAACTGTTACAAGACAGGTGATTTCAACTCCTGCTGCGGTAAGAGAAATAGACGTTCCTGCCGAATACGCTACTGTAACTAAGCAAGTATTTGATGGTTATGTTGATAACCCAAGTGGTTCATGAGCGGGAGCAAGTGCTTTCCAGGATGGTGTAGCTTCTGCTCAATACGAAACAGTAACTAAGCAAGTACTTGTAAGTGCTGCAGAAGTTAAAGAAACTGTTGTTCCGGCTCAATTCGAGACAATTACACGTCAGTTAGTAGCTCGTGGTGCACAAGTAAGTGAAGTTGCAGTACCTGCAAAATACGAAACAGTAACTAAGCAAGTAATTGCAACTCCTGCTTCGGTAAAAGAAGTGCCTGTTGCTGCTGAATACGCTACTCGCACAAGAAGAGTGTTGGCAAGTCCAGCAACAACTCGTGAAATAGATGTTCCAGCTCAATTCGCAAGCCGTACCAAATTTATCTGCGGCGACGAAGGTAACGCCATAAATTCAGGTGATGGATCTAACGCAATGGCGGCTAATAATAGCGGCTGTGGTCCTAAGGTTCGTTCAATTGACGTTCCTGCTGAGTACCGTTCAGTTTCTAAGTACATGGTTGACAAGCAACCAACTACACGTGAGATTGATATTCCTGCTGAGTATAAAACTATCACACGTCAGGTAGTAGCATCTGCTGCAGCAACCCGTGAAGTAGAAGTACCTGCTCAGTACAAGACAATAACTAAAACGGTTGTTAAAACAGGTCCTGCAACAAGCGAAGTAGCAATCCCTGCTCAAACGGGAACGTACACGTTCACTTCGATGACTGGTATGGGTTCTTACGCTGACTGGGTAGAAATTCTTTGTGAAAGCAAAGTAACCGTTGAGCGTATCCGTTCGATTCAAATTGCATTGAAACAAAGAGGATATGATCCAGGTCCGATTGATAACGTTTTAGGTCGTCAGACAAAAACAGCGTTACTTCAATTCCAGAAAGATGAGAACCTTCCACAAGGAAACCTCAACCTTGAGACTTTGAAAGCTCTTGGTATTTCTTACTAATATTTAGTAAAAATTATTACTCTGAAAAGGACGGTCACTTGACCGTCCTTTTTCGTTTTATACTAGTTTGGCATGATTCATGAATAAGATACTGTATAATAG
>JANQUM010000202.1 GCA_030731175.1 Spirosomataceae bacterium | reverse complement strand
ATGGCGGTGGCTTTTGAGCCAACTACTTCGTGTAATTTACGTTGCCCAGAATGCCCAAGCGGGCTTCGCTCTTTCACTCGTCCAACGGGAATGCTTTCGGAGGAATTGTTTCGCAAAACGATTGACGAATTAGAAAAATCACTGCTTTATCTGACATTCTACTTTCAGGGCGAACCGTACTTACATCCGCAATTTTTGGAAATGGTTCAATACGCCGCCAAACGAAAAGTTTATACGGCTACCTCTACCAACGCCCATTATTTAACTGAAAACGCCGCCCGTAAAACTATTGAATCAGGGCTTGACCGGTTGATTATTTCGTTAGATGGAACAACGCAGGAAACTTATCAGCAATACCGCGTAGGAGGAAAAATCGAGAAAGTAATTGAAGGAACGAAAAATATCATTCGCTTGAAAAAGGAGATGAAATCAAGCACGCCGCACGTCATTTTTCAGTTTTTGGTAGTGAAACCAAACGAGCATCAGATCGAGGAAGTAAAAGCATTAGCCAGCGAATTAGGCGTGGACGAAGTTCGATTCAAAACCGCTCAAATTTACGATTACGAAGACGGCTCGCCGCTTATTCCAACCATTGATCGATACAGCCGCTACGTTCCGAAAGCGGACGGAAAATTCGGAATAAAAAATAAATTTATTGACCACTGCTGGAAAATGTGGCACTCTTGCGTCATCACTTGGGACGGCACAGTTGTTCCCTGCTGCTTTGATAAAGACGCCGAATATCCAATGGGAAATCTACAAGAAACCTCCTTCACAAATCTCTGGAAATCAAAAAGTTACGATACCTTCCGGCAATCGCTCATTCGTTCCCGTTCCGAAATTGAAATGTGTAAAAACTGCACTGAAGGCACGCCGGTTTGGGGATAGTTTCAATTTTCAATCAATAACAATCAATGTAGACTGTCAGCGTGGGAGAGAAAAATTTCCCTCCCCATCGTTGGGGAGGGACTAAGGGTGGGGTTTTAAATTCACTTCAACAACCCTTTCACCATCACTTCCTTCACCCATCGTTCGTACATTTTCGCTGACGGGTGCAAGCCGTCTGACGCCACTAATTCAGCGTTCTTCGTCGCTTCTCTCGAAATGGGCGTTATGTCAAAATATTTAATTCCCATTTGCTCCGCTTCTTCTTTGCAAACCGCATTGTACGCATCAATTTCCTTTGCAATTTTTGCCTGGTCACGTCCTTGGGCAAATGGCGTTACTCCCCAGTCAGGTATAGAAACAACGAAAACGTGATCTTTTTTCCCTCCGGCAAAAGCAACCGACTGATTTAGTAAATCAATAAATTCACTTCGAAATTGCTCGGCATCACGCCCGCGGTATTGATTATTTACGCCGATGAGCAGCGAAACCATATCATACGTTTGGTTATCGATATTTGCAGCGGTTATTCCTGCTTTTAGTTCGTCGGTTGTCCAACCGGTTCGGGCAATGATTTTCGGAGAAGCAATTTCTATGTCTTTTTCGCTCATTTCCTTTGCCAATTGCACGGGCCAACGCCCGCTTTCGGCAACGCTTTCACCAATAGTATAACTATCGCCCAATGCCAAATAAGTCAACGCTTTGTCTGCGGTTTGATTTTGCGGAACAGACTGCGTTTTGCAGCTAATCATTCCGGCCAAAAGTATAATAATAAGGTGTTTCATAGAATTTTTGTCTCCAATGTTTTGTAAATAAACGCACACAAGCAAAAAGTAGTTTATTCGCTATTTTAGGATATTTTCAAGATTGCGTTTACCGATTAATCAAAGTTTGGAACAATCCGATGAAGTCAGTTCTTTATTGAGTATTTTTGCACCCCAAAATATCTACACAAAAATGACATTAATTAAGTCTATCTCAGGAATTAGAGGCACAATTGGCGGCAGAGTTGGCAAAAGCCTAACGCCAATAGATATTGTAAAATTTGCCGCAGCTTACGGTACATGGATTGCTACGCAAACGCCTGATAATAAAACAATTATAATAGGTCGAGATGCCAGAACTTCAGGAAAAATGGTTTCTGACTTGGTTTGTTCGACACTCAACAGCTTAGGCTTTAACGTGATAGATTTAGGTCTTTCTACCACACCGACTGTTGAAATTGCCGTTCCGAAAGAAGGAGCTGCCGGAGGAATTATCCTGACTGCCAGCCACAATGCTGCTCAATGGAACGCCCTGAAATTACTAAACGCCGACGGAGAATTTATTTCTGATGCCGAAGGAAAAGAAATTATCACAATTGCCGATCAGGATGATTACGAATTTGCGGCATATAAAGAAATTGGAAGTTACCGAACCGACGACACTTATTTACAGCAACACATTGATGCTGTTCTTGCCCTGCCAACGGTTGACGTAGAAGCCATAAAGAATGCGAATTTTAGCGTGGTGGTTGATGCCGTAAATTCTACGGGTGGAATTGTTGTTCCGATGCTTTTGCGGGCTTTAGGAATAAATGAAATTAAAGAACTCAATTGCGAACCAACGGGGCTTTTCGCCCATAATCCAGAACCCGTTCCTGAAAACTTGCGGGAAATAAGTAGTGAGTTAAAGCGAGGCGATTATGACTTAGGAATCGTGGTTGATCCAGACGTTGATCGTTTGGCATTTATTTGCGAAGACGGAGAACCATTCGGCGAAGAATACACCTTAGTTGCCGTAGCAGATTACTTGCTCGGACATAAAGAAACAAAGAATAAAGCAACCGTTTCTAATTTGTCTTCCACGATTTCACTAAAAGAAGTTACCGAAAAGCACGGTGGTGAATACCACGCTTCGGCGGTTGGAGAAGTGAACGTAGTCACAAAAATGAAAGAAGTCGGTGCCGAAATTGGCGGCGAAGGAAACGGCGGTATTATTTATCCTGAATTACATTACGGTAGAGATGCGTTGGTCGGAATTGCTTTGTTTTTGAGCCATTTAGCCCACTTTGGCAAATCAATTGGTCAGTTAAGAAAGCAATACCCAAACTATTTCATTGCTAAAAAGAAAGCCAACCTTCAAGAAGGATTGGACGTTGATAAAGTTTTAGAAGGCATCAAAAAGAAGTACGCGAAGCAACCAATAAATACTGTTGACGGCGTTAAAATCATGTTCGGAGATTCTGAATGGGTGCATTTACGGAAATCAAACACCGAACCTATCGTGCGTATTTACGCTGAATCAGAGTTTGAAACGAAAGCGAACAGCCTCGCCGATAAAATCATTCAGGATATTAATGAAGTGATGAAAGAGGGTTAATTCTCTACCTTCCTAAATACCAAACTCTTCACATCGCCGACGGTCTCGTTGGCGATTTTTTTTGCCCGAAGGTACACTTTCTGCTTTCCAGCGGAAACACTGAGCGTACCAATTTTAAGTTCTTTCCACACCTTTTCGTAAGCTTCTTTTCGTGGAACTCGGTCAGGGCTATAAATTGCTTTGGGGTTGTGGGCTTCGGTGATTTTTGCGGAAAGTTGTTGGTCATTAAGCGAAAGCGTGAATTCTGAGCCGACGTTTTCTTCGTTACAAGTATATTTCATGTAAACATCAAACCGTTGCGGCTGCACGGCATCCAATTCCCACCAAATAGAATCTGACGGACTCTTCCAATCTGTCAACCAGTCGTTCGCCCAACCGTGCCCTTCAAAAAAATTCACATTTCCCGTAAATCGGGATTCAGGAGCTTGAAGTTGAACGCGGTTTACTTCATCGTAACCAATCGGAACGGCGATCCGTGATTCTTCTGATAGATTCGCCGTGACCCGCTTATACCACGCCTGAAATTTATCAGCGAACTGACGATTTAATTCAGGTAAATTTTTAATAATATCTACTTTCTGCTCGGGATCATTTACCATATCGTACAAATGGTTTCTGTCTTTCTCCGTCACCCAACGAAACTGCGGCGTACGGATAGAAGCAGGGTAAGGTTGACTTGTTCCGTCAAAAGAGCGGATGGAATAAATTTCCCGCTCGGGGAATGGTTCCTTTCGCTGCATCAACAAATCGGCGATGCTGATTCCATCAAAATCGGGGCGTTCAGAAATCTCAAGATTGCACAATTCTATCAACGTAGGGAAAATATCAATGTGGGCGGCTAAATCACTAATCACCAAATTTTCGGCAATCGTATTTCTCCAGTTTACGAATAACGGTGAACGCACGCCGCCTTCGTCCACGTGACCTTTGATACCTTTCATATTTCCGTTGAAACGCTGCCCGTTCGGGCCATTATCACTCATAAAAAGCACAATGGTATTTTCGGCCAAACCACTTTCTTCGAGGTGTTTCAACACTCGCCCGACGTTATCGTCAATGTTTTCAACCATTCCGTAAATACTTGCCAATTCGTCGTCGAGTCCCATGGCTTTGTATTTATCAAAATATTTATCCGCTACCTGATGCGGCGAGTGCGGAACGTTCAGCGGCAAATAACAGAAAAATGCCTTTTCGCTATTTTTATCAATAAATTCGATGGCTTTCGTGGTTAGAACGTCCGGCAAATAACCTTCCGACTCAATCATCTCGAACTGACTTTGCACCGGAGAATCAAAATAGTTATTCCAATGCCCAGCACAGAAACCGTAAAATTCTTCAAAACCTTGCCCTATCGGATCTTCGGGAAAATGCTCGCCGTTGTGCCATTTCCCGAATGCCCCGGTTGCGTAGCCATTGGCCTTGAACGTTTCTGCGATGGTGGTTTCTTCGCTTCGCATGCGTTCGTAACCACCCGTTACGGAAGTCACGCCAGTGCGTAAATGATATTTACCCGTTAGTAAACTTGCTCGCGTCGGAGCACAAAGCGGACTAACGTAATACCGTTCGAAACTCGCTCCGTCAGCGGCCATTTTATCCAGATTCGGCGTTTGGATATACGGGTTTTTGTGTAAGCTCAAATCTCCCCAGCCTTGGTCGTCGGTCATGATTAAAATGACGTTCGGTCGCTTAATTTCATCTGATTTGCAGGAAAATACCGATATTACGACGATAAGTTGAAGAAAGTAAAGACGAAACATGTAATTTTAGTTCTGAGTTGAAATTCAATTTACTATCATCAGTGATGAAATACCAAACAATTTAACCGAATTTCCAATTCACCTATTGACTTACAGATTATTTGACAAACTGATTATTTCTTATGAAAAAACTCCTAACTCTGTTCCTTGTCGCTTTTAGCGTCGTTGCCTTCGCCCAAAAAGAATTGGTGGAAGCCAACTACACGAAGCAAATTCATTACATTCCGATGACCGACGGAACAAGACTCTACACGCAGGTGTACGTTCCGAAAGATGCGTCAGCGACAACTAAATACCCGATGATGATGCAACGCACGTGTTACAGCGTTGCTCCGTACGGCGAAGGCAAATTTCCGTCAAAACTTGGGCCGTCAGAAACGTTGATGAATGATAAATATATCTTCGTTTATCAGGACGTTCGGGGGCGATACATGTCAGAAGGAACGTGGACGAATATGACACCCAATAATCCCGGAAACGGAAAAAATATCGCACCTGATGAAAGTTCGGACACGTACGATACGATTGAATGGTTGACGAAAAATATTACTCATAATAACGGTAGAGTAGGGCAGTGGGGAATTTCTTATCCTGGTTATTACACTGTTGCGGGAGCTGTTGATGCTCATCCGGCGTTAAAAGCGTCTTCGCCGCAAGCACCAATCGGAGATTTTTTCTTTGACGATTTTCACCACAACGGGGCGTTCATTCAGTCGTATTTATTCACGTTTCCTGTTTTTGGAGTTCAAAAAGATAAATTGACCGATAAGGCGTGGTACGGCGAACAAATGATTAGACCCGAAACCAAAGATGGCTACCAATTTCAGTACGAATTGGGTTCGTTGAAAAACGCAGATAAGTATTATAAGGATAATTTCTACTGGCAGGAAACCGTAGAACACCCGAACTACGATGCGTTTTGGCAAAAGCGTTCGATTATTCCGCACCTGAAAAACGTCAATCACGCCGTGATGACCGTTGGCGGTTGGTTTGATGCCGAAGACCTTTACGG
>JANQUM010000201.1:5164-6025 GCA_030731175.1 Spirosomataceae bacterium | reverse complement strand
TGTAATTTAGAAGTTTTAACAAATTACAACAGGAAGTCGGCAATAAAAGCGGTTAGAAACCGTGTTTGAATAGCGGTCTGATATTTTCACAAAAGTATTTGATCAACAATTACCTCTAAAAATAAGCACACAACACACTATGCAACGATACAAAATTCTCTGGGCAGATGATGAAATAGATTATCTGACGCCTTATATAAAGTACCTCGACGCCAAAGGTTACGATGTAACTCCCGTGCCAAGCGGAGCGGACGTTTTTGACGAAATTGAAAAGCAAGATTACGACATTGTTTTCCTTGACGAAATGATGCCAGGAATGACCGGACTGGAAACGCTGGCTCAGTTAAAGCAGGTTCGGCCAACGCTCCCGGTAGTTATGATAACTCGCTCAGAAGAAGAGCATATCATGGAAGACGCCATCGGCTCAAAAATTGCCGATTATTTAATAAAGCCGATTAATCCGAGTCAGATTTTAATGTCGGTGAAAAAGATTTTGGATAACAAACGCTTGGTTTCGGAGAAAACCAACGTCGGTTATCAGCAGGATTTTCGAAATATTGCCATGCAATACCAAGACCGGTTGAACCACGAAGAATGGGCGGATATTTATAAAAAACTGATTTTTTGGGAGCTCGAACTCGACAAATCTCAGGATAAATCGATGGAAGAGGTTTTCGGAATGCAAAAATCGGAAGCGAACAGTAATTTCACCAAATTTATAGCGCATCCCACTATCCATATTCAGGGTAACGTGCGCAGACTGTTTTGCTTGAAAAACCTGTATACCATTTTGGCTAAAGGCAAAGTCAAAATATCCTTTGGTCAAATTCTTTCGGTTTGTAACAAAGGGGATTTCCCATC
>JANQUM010000201.1:2313-5154 GCA_030731175.1 Spirosomataceae bacterium | reverse complement strand
AGAATACGAAGGCTGGATGTCTGATCCAGACGCTGACCGACCGGTAATGTCGCACCATTTGTTGAAGAAAAAAGTGCTTCCGTTATTGAAAGATAATTCACCGCTCTATTTTGTCTTGATTGATAATTTACGTTACGATCAATGGAAGGTAATGCAGGAAATTGTGAATGATTACTTCCGAACAATTGAAGAAGATTCGTACTATTCAATTCTGCCAACGGCAACTTCCTACGCACGAAACGCCATTTTTTCGGGAATGAACCCCGCTGATATGGCAAAATACCACGCTGATATTTGGGTGGATGATTCGGGTGAAAACGAGGATGCTTTGAATAAACACGAGGAAGAATTCCTATCCCGGTTCTTGAAGAAAAACCGGAAACAAACTACTTTCAGTTACCATAAAATATTGAATAGTCACCACGGCAAAAACCTTGTTGATAATTTCTCAAATTTGCAGAATAACGACCTCAACGCCGTTGTTTTTAACTTCGTGGATATGCTTTCGCATGCCCGCACCGATATGCAAATGATTAAAGAACTTGCACCTGATGAATCTGCGTACCGTTCTATCACAAAATCTTGGTTGCAGCATTCTTCGCTACTCGAATTCCTCAAAAAAATTGCAGATGTGAAAGGTAGAGTTGTCATAACAACCGACCACGGGATGATTCGCGTAAAAAACGCAAAACGGATAATCGGCGATAGAAACGTGAACACAAATTTGCGTTTTAAACAAGGGAAAAATCTGAACCTTGATGATAAAAAAGGTGGCGTGATTGAAGTGAGAAAACCCGAAAATTACGGTTTACCGAAGCCAAATGTTTCAACATCCTACTTTTTTACAACCGACGACTTTTTCTTTGCTTACCCAAATAATTACAATTATTACGTGAGCCACTACAAAGATACTTTCCAACACGGCGGTGTTTCGTTGGAAGAAATGATTATTCCGTTTGTATATTTGGAAGCTCGGTAAACTAACCCGTTTTCAAATGAATGTTCTTCGTAAAATTTCAATATCTGCATTTTTTTTGTGCGTCGGTCTATACGCCGACGCACAAAAAGTTGTCGTTGCAAAGTCTTCCGTTTATGCATCAGGATTTAGCAGTATCGCGAGCGGCAAATATGCACGCTCGTTAGAATCAGTCGATTTCAAAACGCAGAGTTGGGGCGGAACTTTCGGTTATTTAACAAAGCCAAGTAAAGATATTGCGTTTCCGGTTGCTGTTGGCGGCGAATTTGGATTTCAAGGTTTGGGTTCAGGAAGCGTTGATAATCAGACTTTTGTCGGAAACTTTCGCACAATAAATACCGCTTATTGGCTCAATGCCGTGGCACGTTACCGCCCAATTTATTGGTCGAGCAAAATTAACCCTTTTGTGGATTTGGCGGTTGGACCAAAAATAATTTCGACCGGAATTTTTGAGCAGTTAAGTCAGGAAGAATCTATTCGTCTCGATGGAAAGACGAGCGTTACACTCAACACTACAGTTGGGGCAGGAGTGGGAATGAAAATTCCGAACAACGAAGGAAAAACAATCTACATTGATTTCGGAATTTATTACCAACAAACAGGTTCTACCAGAATTGTGGAACAAAATTCAGTTACGCTCTTCGCAAATAACGAGTTTGATTTTCGGGAACAAGTTACGCCGCTGAATAATACGCAAATCAGGGTAGGTGTTACATGGTTCCGCTAATATCTTCCACTTTTCCGTTGCGGCAGTAAAGTGTTCGGTACGGAAAACGCTCAATCAAATCAAGGTTGTGAGTTCCCATCAAAACGGCGGTTTTGTACTGCTTGTTTATCGAGAAAAACAGCTTCAAAATTTCCATCGCCATTTCGGGGTCAAGGTTTCCTGTGGGTTCGTCTGCAATGATGATTTCGGGCTTGTTTAAAATTGCCCGTGCAATTGCGATGCGTTGCTGCTCACCGCCCGAAAGTTGGTGCGGCATTTTCTCCAAAACGTGTGGAAGTTCTACTTGCGTTAATACTTCCACAATCCGCATTTCGATCTCTGATTTATCTTTCCAGCCCATCGCCTGCATGAAAAAAGTTAAGTTTTTGCGGATATTTCTATCCGTCAGCAATTGAAAATCCTGAAAAACGATTCCAATTTTTCTTCGCAGATACGGAATTTCTTTGCGGCTAATTTCGTGCAATTTGTAGCCAGCTACCTCGCCAATACCTTCTTGCAGCCACAAATCTGCGTATAGCGTTTTTAGTAGCGAGGATTTACCGCTTCCCGTTTTGCCAATCAAATACACAAATTCTCCCGGCTCAATCGTTAAATTGACATCGGCCAAAATTTGGTGTTCCTTATGGTAAATATTGGCTTCGGATAGCAAGACAATTGCTGACATATTTATTGATTTTTAAAAGTAAGTATTTTGTATCTCAACTGATTGAAATAAACGTTTTTTACCTTTTTTATTTACAGAATAAGAGTCAATTATTTCTACGTAAGGCTCTACGTATCTGTGGGTGATTTCTCTCTGAGCGTGTACTTTTGAAGGTCCTATTTTTAGTAAATCGACACTAATTAATCTTTCTTTTTCGTCATATTTTTTGGTAATCCGCTCTTTATTACTCTCTAAACCTTTTCTCGGATAGTCTCCACTTGCCGCATAGAATTGCGATCTTCCGGTAATCATGGTGTGAACTTCCGTTCTGCCTTTTGCATTTCTATTTATTGTTACTTCTTTTGATTGAATCAGATCTTTATTTCTATAAATCTTTTCAAAATAGGCTTTTTGGGTATTTGATTCGTTAATCCGATTTGTCACTATTATTTTATCAGCTGCTTTGTTTTCGGGAATTTCTGTGTAGTCGTCATC
>JANQUM010000201.1:0-2303 GCA_030731175.1 Spirosomataceae bacterium | reverse complement strand
CTTTTCCAAAAGCTTTTTGTTCCTGATACGCATCTGTTTTAGTTTTTGTAAAATTTCCGAAGTAATTTTCATACTCCGGAAATAAAACAATTGTCAAATCATTTGCTATCTCACAGTTAAGAGAAATCGCAGTTACGGTAGAATCTAAGCCGTATTTGTAATAAATAAACAACGAATCGTCAATTCCGAGCCGACTATTTTTCTTTATCCAAATGTATTGTATTTTACCATTTGGATAAAAGTATATGCCTTTGACAGGTACTTTCTTGTGAAAGTAAAATTGACTTTTAACGTTTTCTTTTTTGTTACTTTCTTCAAAAAATACCTCCTGAGCTATTACGAATTGAATGGAAAACAATAGAAATGTCATTCCCAGAAGCAACTTCTTGATCACATTGTAAATTAGTTAAACGGTTTGAAAATTAGATTTCGATAATCTATCATAGTTTGCTTTATAACTTCTTTAGCACCTTCTACGCCGTAATCATGCGATATTTCGCAATGTTGAGGCTCTCCGGGAAGGTTTTTATAAGTTAAAAAGTAGTGACGAAGACGTTCCATGATTCCGTCGGGTAATTCTGAAATATCCTCAAATTTTCCGTAAATCTGATCTCCAACCAATACGGCAATAATCTTATCGTCGGCTTCTCCTTTATCAACAAAACTGAAACCACCAATTGGGCGGGCTTGCAATAAAATGTCTCCGTGCGGAATGTGGTGCGATGAAAGCACGCAAATATCTAACGGGTCTCCATCACCGTGAGTTACGTTGGTTGCTCCGTTTGCACGAGCGTGTTCCGCCGTTCCTTCTCCGCAATACGTCTGCGGAATAAAGCCGTAAAGTGCCGGGATGATATTGGAGTATTTTTGGGGGCGGTCAATCGTTAGGTATCCCGTTTCTTTGTCAATTTCGTACTTAATTGTATCTGAAGGTACAATTTCGATAAAAGTGGTAACAATATTTGGGGCATTTTCTCCTACTGGAATACCGTGCCACGGATGAGCTTTGTAAACTGGTTTCATGTCTTTAGTTTTTTGAACTGCAAGTTATTTGTAAAAAAACGAAGAACAAAGAGACAATTGCAGGATCGAGTTTTATTTTAACCAGCCTTGGTAGAAACGCAGGTAATTTAGTATCAATCTTGACGATGAGCTTAAGCTCGACAAAACTACCTTTCGCTTGAAATAATTATAAAATACAATCATTTATTTCTAATTTCGCAGCACTTTTAAATAAACCCTATTACACTTTATGAAAATTGTTAAAGCAATTGGTAGCCTGCTGCTTCTTTTTGGGCTACTTTTTTTTCTGCACGTTTCAATTCCGGGAGTTCCGCCGCTCGGAAAACTTTTTAATCCGTTTTCAGGTTTTTGGCAAAATACCGAACGAAACATTAATTCTGACAAAGAATTTACGATTCAAGGCTTGAAAGAGGAGGTCGTTGTTAAATACGACGATATGGGCGTTCCGCATATTTTTGCTCAAAACGATGAGGATTTATACTTCGCACAGGGTTATGTTATTGCCCGTGACCGTTTGTGGCAAATGGAATTTTATACACTCAATGCCGCCGGAAGATTAACTGAAGTTGTTGGCGAAGCTGCTTTAGAATACGACCGCTACAACCGCCGGATGGGTATGGCACAAGCGGCTCATACGATTGCCGAAAACTTAAAAAATGACCCGTTAAGTACTTCAATATTAGAGCCTTACGCTGCCGGTGTAAACGCCCGGATTAGTGAACTTTCTGACAAAGACCTTTCATTAGAATACAAAATCTTGGACTACAAACCTGAGGCGTGGTCAGTTGAAAAAACGGTTTTGATGCTGATGAATATGCGTCAGGTATTAAATGGTCGCTCAGACGATTACCGCATTACCAACATCGTGAAAAAGTACGGACTTGAGGTCGCTAAAGACCTGTTCCCTAATTATCCCGAGGAAGAATCTCCGATTATCCCAACCGGAACAAATTGGGATTTTTCTCCGGTAGAAATACCGCAAGTTCCGGCTCAAACGATGGCAAATGGAAACGGAATCGCTGAATTTAATATTGAGAAATCAAACCCAAATATTGGAAGCAATAACTGGGCAATTCACGGGTCAAAATCCGCAACAGGATTACCAATTTTAGCAAATGATCCGCACCTAACGCTTTCGTTGCCTTCTATTTGGTACCAAATGCAGTTGCATTCGCCCAATGTGAACGTTTATGGCGTGGCGTTACCTGGTTCGCCTTGCATTACCATTGGTTTTAATAAAGATATTGCCTGGGGCGTTACGAACGTTGGTTCTGACGTGA
>JANQUM010000200.1:2771-6037 GCA_030731175.1 Spirosomataceae bacterium | reverse complement strand
CAAGGTCAGGCAAGCCTATGATCGAACGAACATCAATGAGTTGAAAAAAGAATACGGTATCAAAACCGACAAAAACTTTATTTATGTTGGCCGTTTATTAGAGCTGAAAAACCTTGTGCGGTTGCTCGAAGCATTTCAACAATTAAATACAACTGAATGGGGCTTGCTATTGGTGGGTGATGGCGAAGATAAAGATCGGATATTGAATTTTGTAAAAAAACACCAACTCCAAAACGTTCATTTTATCCCGGCACAGCCTTGGCAAGAAGTACCACGATTTATGACATTGGCAAACGTATTAGTATTGCCAAGTTACTCAGAAGCTTGGGGCTTAGTGGTAAATGAAGCAATGACGTGCGGAAAAGCCGTAATCGTTTCAACAAGATGCGGCTGTTATCCTGACTTGGTGCAAGAAGGCATTAATGGCTTCACTTTTGACCCTTTTGAGGTTGACCAACTCAAAAATAGTATGGATTATTTCTTAAAAAATCCTGATAAACTGAATCAGTTTGGGGTTGAAAGCGAAAAAATTATTGCCGAATATCGCCCCGAAGTTGTTGCAAAAGATATGCTCTCAGGATTTAGAAAAGTATGCACAAAATAGCTCACACAAAAAAATTTGACCTCATACGCTTGTTGGCAGCGTTGCAAGTGCTTATTTGGCACGGCTGTAAACACTTCGAGGGAATGTTTGACACTTTTTACCCGCTTTTGGTCATATTGTATGCGTTACCGGGAGTACCTATTTTTTTTACAATTAGCGGATTTCTGATTTACCACTCGTTACAAAATAGCACCGGAAATCTCCGCAAATATTTCACGAATCGTTTCCTGCGTATTTACCCCGCTCTTTGGGTTTGTATTATTTTAACGGTTGTACTTATCTTACTTTCGAGTAAAATTTCGATGGATAAGTTTTTCACTTTCCCGTTTTTACAATGGCTACTCGCTCAACTTACTTTTTTTCAATTTTATACCATTGACCTTTTTCGCTCCTGGGGCGTTGGGCCCCCAAATGGCAGCCTTTGGACAATTACCGTAGAAATTCAGTTTTACATTTTGTTACCAATAATTGCGTTTCTTTTTGATAAAATCACAACCGAAAAGTGGCAAAAAAACGCATTATTTACCGTCTTGGCTCTCTTAAGTCTAACGTTGAAAGTTATATTCGGCGAAAACGAGGACTTAGATAATACACTAACTCAGAAGCTTTTCGGCGTCACAATCCTGAATTATTTCTACCATTTTTGCGTGGGTATTTTGATTTACATAAACTTTGATTTTCTCAAAAAAATATTCGTCGGAAAAGCACTTTGGTGGATAATTACTTACGTTGCCTTTGTGCTAATTTTTAAAGAAACGCTCGGTTGGTACGATACCGTTTACGACACCGATATCTTATCATTAACAGCTAGCGTGCTGCTTGCGTTTCTGACTATATCCGCAGCATTTACCTTACCAGCATTAAGCGAAAAAGTGGTTCGTGGCAATGATTTATCTTACGGAATTTATATTTTCCACATGCCAATTTTTAATTGCTATCTGGCGTTAGGGCTTACCATCAACGCATTTACTTTTATATCAGTCTGTTTGGTGGTTATATTTGTAGCGTTTCTTTCCTGGAAATACGTTGAAAAACCCGCTTTGCAACTCAAAAAAATTAAAACTTTGAGTATATGAATTGGATAAATAACCTCTCACAGACGGAGTATTTCTTCATCGCATTTTTTCTGTCGATGTACCTTATTTACGCCTTGCGTGTTTGGTGGGTGGTGAGGCTGTTTAATACGTCAATTCGGTCGGTGTTGATTAAGTTTTTAATTCGTTCGGCGTACATTGGTTTAATTATCGGGGCAATTCTGGGACCAACCTTTGGGTCTTTAAATCGTACTTCGCAAGCGTTAGGGAAAGACCTTTTCGTTGCCGTAGATCTATCAAACTCGATGAATGCTGACGACGTTCGGCCTTCCCGCCTTGAACGTGGAAAATTTGAACTCTTAAAACTTATTGACCAATTAGACGACAGCCGAATCGGGCTTTTCGTTTTTACCTCAGAAGCGTTTATGCTAACGCCCCTCACCTACGACAAAGGTGCGTTGAAGCTGTTTGTGCAGCAATTAAATACCGAACTGATCGCCGATAACGGCACATCTTTCAACAGTATTCTTGATGCGGCGGCGTATAAATTTTCCGCGGGTTTGAACAATGACCGATTCGTGAAATCGCTTTTAATTCTCACCGACGGCGAAGATTTTGGGGTATTACCAGATTCTACCATAAAAGCGATTAACCAGCAAAACATCAATCTTTTCTTTTGGGGAGTCGGCACGGTTGAAGGAAGCAAAATTCCGCTTAAGTCAGGCGGTTTTTTGAAAGACAACCAAGAAAATGAAGTCATTTCAAAACTGAATACGGTAACTATTCAGTCGATTTTGAACAAAACGTCGGGAGGGTATTTTTCGCTTAACCAAACCCAAAATGATATGAACGCCATTATTGATACGTTTGCAAAGCTGAGAAATACTCGCATTGACGAACGAAAATTCATGGTAGATAATAATAGATACGCCTACTTACTTTGGGCTGCACTTTTGCTCATAGCAATAGACATTGTGCTGACTATCAGAGTTGTGAAGGTTTAAAACAACATCTTCTCCGTTCTATTCGCATGTATTCAAAAAAACTAAGTGAAAGAACAAAGACAGTATCAAAAGATACTCGACGCTTTCAAATATTACTGAAACTTTAAAATTTTTGGAAAGTTCTATCAATTTACTTGTAAATAAAGATTCAATAAATTAGATTTGAATTCGCAAATACGAGCACATCTGCTTTTAGATGCAATACAAGACTTACGTGCTTTCTTTTTTTGATTAAGTATTAGATGTTATCCTTCATCCACTTTGAAATAGCAAGGTGATATAAGTATATTGCAACATCTTTTCTACGGTTATCTGCAACTATACTTATGTATTTGAAAAAGGTAATTAAGTAGTATAGATTCACTCAATGGCTAAATTAGCCTCGACCTTTGGTTGGGGCTAATTTCATTTTAAGGCAATCTAAAAATACTGTCGAGGGATTATCCGAAGTGATTCCAGATGGCTTGAGCAGCGTAAAAAAACATCGCAAAGCAGAGAGTCAACTTCATGATTATACCGGCAGCAAAACCAAGAAAAGTCCCCATTGCGGCTTTAAGCGAAGTATTGAGTTCGTTTCCGTAGATTAATTCGCCGATTAAAGCTCCCGCAAAAGCTCCGATGAAT
>JANQUM010000200.1:0-2761 GCA_030731175.1 Spirosomataceae bacterium | reverse complement strand
CCCTAACGGACCTAAGAACAACCCGACAATCATTCCGATTGCCGAGCCCCAACTTCCGTACTTACTACCGCCAAGTTGCTTTGTTCCCCAAATCGGAATGTAGTAATCAAGAATAAAAACCGCTGCCGTAATAATTCCTAAAGTCCAGAGTAAGGAAGTAGAGAAGTCGGCAAAGCGTGTTGCGTGAATGAGAAGCAAACCGACAAAGCTAAGTGGTGGGCCGGGTAACGGAAGTACCGCTCCTACTGTGCCAACCGTCAAAGCAATTATTCCTAAAATGAGCAAAATTACATCCATAATTCGGAAAATTACTTTGCTACTAACGCTTCCTGATGGCGATACTCATTCAAAAAACTTTCGATTCGGTTTCCAGCATCTTCCAGAATGTCTGTATTAGGCAAAAACACAATCCGGAAATGGGCTTCGTCGTGGTGATTAAAGCCTTTCCCCGAAACCACAAATACCCGTTGCTCATTGAGCAAATCCAGCACGAACTGCTCGTCATTCTGAACGTCAAAAAGTTTTAGGTCAATTTTTGGGAAAAGGTACAATGCACCCTTTGGTTTTACGCAAGTAATGCCCGGAATGCTGGTCATTTTTTCATAAATCATGTTTCGCTGTCGGCATAACCTTCCTTCGGGCGAAACGAGGTCGTTAATACTTTGATAACCACCCAATGCCGTCTGAATGGCGTATTGTGTGGGTGCATTGGCACAAAGCCGCATACTTGCTAATAAAGTCAAACCCTCTAAAAAGGACTTCGCTCTGTGTTTTGCCCCGCTCGGAATTACCCAGCCACCCCTAAATCCCGCCGCTCTATAATTTTTGGATAAGCCACCGAAAGTCATAAAAAAAACGTCGTCGTTCAGGGTTGCAATAGGAATGTGCTTGTGACCGTCGTACAATATTTTATCGTAAATTTCGTCAGATAAAACCATCAGATTATGCTCTGCCGCTAGCTCAACAATCGACTCTAAAATGTGGCGTTCGTACACCGCACCCGTCGGATTGTTTGGATTAATCAAAACAATAGCTTTTGTATTTGACGTAATTTTTCGCCGCATATCTTCGATGTCAGGATTCCAGTCTGACTGCTCATCGCAAATATAATGAACGGGCGTTCCGCCAGAAAGCGAAATGGCGGTAGTCCAGAGAGGATAATCCGGCGACGGCACAAGTACTTCATCTCCCGAATTCAGCAACGCCTGCATGCACATAACGATGAGCTCACTAACTCCGTTGCCGATGAAAACATCTTCCATTGCAACGTTCCGAATCCCAATTTGCTGCGTGTAGTGCATGATGGCTTTTCGAGCAGAAAAAATGCCCAAATGGTGCGTGTAACCCTGGGCGTTACGCAAATTCATAATCATGTCGTGCATGATTTCGTCGGGTACATCAAACCCAAACGGAGCGGGATTCCCGATATTTAGGTTGATGATTTTGTGCCCCAAAGACTCAAGCTGTTGGGCTTTTTCAAAAACTGGCCCGCGAATTGCGTAACTCAGGTTGTTTAGTCGATTACTTTTTAAAAATTCAGAAGACATCAGTATTTTTAGCTGTTAGGTTTTCGAAATCAGAATTAGATTCGGTTATTTTCAAGTAAAAATTCAGTGACGTTTTCTTCAATTCTTGCAACCACGTTGCTGCCGTTTTTGTACTCAAAAGTTTCTCCGGTCACTTTTTCGTAAAGTTCTACGTAGCGTTTGCTAATTTCTACTACTTTTTCATCTGTCATTTCCGGAATTCGTTGCCCCTCTTTTCCCTGGAAATCGTTTTGAATCAGCCATTCACGTACAAATTCTTTAGATAATTGCTTTTGCGGCAAACCACAAAGTTGGTTTTCTTCGTACACGTCAGCGTAAAAGTAACGGGAAGAATCTGGCGTGTGCACTTCGTCAATCAAGTAAATTTTCCCTTCAAGTTCGCCAAATTCGTATTTTGTATCGACCAATATCAAATTTTCTTGCTTTGCTATTTCCGTACCTCGCTCAAAAAGTGCGAGAGCGTATTTTTCGAGTTGCTTGTATTTCTCTTCCTCCACAATTCCTTGGGCTATGATTTCTTCCCGCGAAATATCTTCGTCGTGCCCTTCGTGGGCTTTGGTAGTTGGGGTAATTATAGGGTTTGGAAGGCGATCGTTTTCTTTCAAACCATCCGGCAATTTTACGCCGCAAAGTTCTCGCAAACCGCTTTTGTACGTCCGCCAGGCGTGACCAACTAAGTAGTTTCGCACTACCATTTCAACCGCAAATGGCTGACAAGCAAGCCCGTACGAAACATTTGGGTCAGGCACGGCAAGTAACCAGTTTGGTACAATATCGGAAGTTGCTTTTAAAAATTTCTCGGCAATTTGATTCAGCACTTGACCTTTGCACGGAATTGCCCGAGGCAAAACCACGTCAAAAGCAGAAATACGATCAGAGGCAACCATCAGCAATTTATCGCCGAAAGTATAAACATCCCGCACTTTTCCGCGATAAAAAGCGGTTTGGTTTTCAAATTCAAAATTGGTTTCCCGAATAACATTCATATCAATACTGTTGGTAGTTGCTCTAATAATTTTCTTCTAAAAAAAGACCCTTTGCAATTAAACTCACTTATTCGCACATCAGGTTGAACTACAACCTTTTAAGCGTAAGGAATGGTTACTACGAAAATGGTTCTATCGTTTTCGTAAACTTTCTTTATAAATGAATGTGCAAGAACGGAAGTATTTGATTATTTTAGAAATAAAGACAGCCCAATGTACCAATTGACT
>JANQUM010000199.1:1972-6048 GCA_030731175.1 Spirosomataceae bacterium | reverse complement strand
TGTTTGTCACACTGATCGGAACGCCGACCGGGCTCTCGAAGTGCTAGTCCATACAGCGTAAATGCCGGGACGCGTAGTTCCAGTTGCCTGTCTTCGAGTTGCCGGGCAACGTTTGCTTCGCTATCACTCAGCCCTCAGACTGACAGTAGGAATGTCACATTGAGGTTCCGGGCGGCGTTCCGTTCGAAGTGTCCCCCTGAGGCCCTCGAAGGGCAAGTCCATACAGCATACCGCCGAGACGCGTAGTTCCAGATGACTGTCTTTGAGAACCTTAGGCTGACATTATTGTTTAAACTAAAGAAATATCATAACCATTATCAAGAACTTTCAACTCCTCCGTTTGGCTAACTCCACAACTTTATCCCAATTTCCTTCGATAAGAGCTTGTTTCTTCGCCCTCGACCAACCCTTAATTTGTTTTTCGTAGTGTATCGCTTGACTCATATCTTGAAATGTTTCAAAATAAACTAGCTCGATAGGTCTGCGTTTAAATGTATAGCTTGTAGGATGCTTTCCTGATTGGTGTTCTAATACCCGTTTCTCAAGGTTACTCGTAACCCCGGTATAAAAGCTATTATCGGAACATTTTAAAATATAGACAACATAATTTTTCACATTATTGCTATTAAAAAAGTGCCAAGATGACTGTCTTCGAGTAATCGCTACGCTCACCTCAGACTGACATTGTACTAGTACTGAAGCCCTCGAAATGCTCCAGACAGCAACATCACTAAGCTGCCTGTCTTCGAGTTGCCGGGCAACGTTTGCTCAGACTGACATTGGTTTACTGTCTCCCTGAGGTTCCGGGCGGCGTTCCGCTCGAAACGTCTCCCTAATCGGAACGCCGACCGGGTATTGTCACACTGAGGCCACTCGAAGTGCTAGTCCATACAGCATATATGCCGGGACGCGTAGTTCCAGTTGACTGTCTTCGAGTCGGTCGTTATCACGCCCCCTCAGACTCACAGTGGGTTTGTTTGTCAAACGATATTGGTTTTATCAAAAACTCACCGCATCAAAAGTACCACGCCTTTTTGCTCAATTGCTTCGCCCGTATTAGTATTGGCGTTGATTTGGTAGGTGTAGTATCCCGGCGGGGCGAGGTTGTCGCTTATTTTGCCGTTCCATCCGGTTGCTAAATCATTGGTGCTGAAAATTGCTTCGCCCCAGCGGTTATAAATTGTAAAAGTATAATCGGTAATCCGCTTCGTATTTCCCGAGATGATAAACTCGTTATTAAAGCCGTCGTTATTCGGCGTGAAAGCGTTTGGAAGGTAAATACTCGCCCGAATCGGAATTTCAATGGTATTTGAGAAGCTTTCTACGCCGTTAACGTCGATAGCTTTGATTTGGTAACGGGCAATTTCTTCAAACTTACTGAGCTCAAGCGAGTGTGTTGCGGTTGGATAGGGGTAGTCAGTTTCGTTGACGGCCGTTCCTGACGTCTCCTCAAAATAAATAATTTCGTAGGTCGTTGGATCTTCATCAGCGAAAGGGCTTTCGGTTGTCCAGTCAATGTTTCTTTGGTCGGGAGAGGAAAGGTGAATGGTGCAGAATTCGGGCGAGGGTAATGAAGTGCTTCCGCATTCGTCCGTATAATTGATTTTATAACAATACGAAGAATCTGTTACCGCTATGCCTAAGTCGGTAAAACCACTTATCACCGCCGAGCTATCAAGTGAAACGAAACCGCTTTTTTCAAAACGCAGCAACCGAAATTTATCTTTGAGCAAGGTCCAGCCGCTGTTATCGGTGTATGAGATTTCTGCACTGTTTGGCGACTTAACTGAAACAAAGGCAGTGGTTAGAGCTGGCGGCGTGAATGCTTTCCTATCCACGCAGATTTCATTTGAAATACTTTTATTTTCAAAGGCGTGATAAAATAGCTGTCCGCTTGTGGTAGTTTCTATGCGGTAACAAACTTTTTCTCGGCAATCAATTGTACTTATATATGCTCCGTTAAAGGCATCGGCGGCGATAGTGACGGCGGGAGAATTGCCGGAAGCGACGATTATTTTTTCCTGATGATTTACGTACCGCCCAAATGTAGTAGAATTGGTAATGCCCGTCATTTGCTCAGGATATACTTGCCATTGAAGTTCATAGTCTTTTTCGACGGGCGTTACCTCTTTTAGCAGTACGGTACAAATTTCTGCTGATACTTCGATCCCGCAATTCGGTACATTTCTTATAAGTTTGAAGCAATATTGCGTGGTTGTGTCGGGTAAATCAACCAATAATTCGCCTACTTTTACGCCACTTTTTAGCGGGTTTGCAGGATAATCTTGCCCCCACGAAGTCATGAATAAATCGTAACCGCTTTCATTCAAGCTTCCTTTAATGGATAGCTTTGCTTTTCCTTTTGCTATTAGCTCAACAGACTCAATAGTTGGGTGGTTGGCTTTGTTATAACCCAAGGGGAAGTTGGTAGGAGTATAAAGCGGAATTGTAATAAAAGAGGGGGCGGTGCAGTTTAGCCCACCCGAAGTGAAAAAGCCTTCCACTTTTATTCTTCTTGTGGGGGCAATTGGTCTGTTTCCAGTAAACGGCAGTGCGTTTTTATTAATCGTTTGGGGATTGCCAGTTCCCCAAGACATTTCGTAGTAGTCAAAATCGTTTAACAGCGTATCTTTAGGAATGTCAATTTGCACAATATTACCGCAAACAGTATAGCTAAACAGCGGCTGATTATTCGGACGTACCGTTATATTCTTGCAAGCGTACATATCTTTCCCGTTCTTTTTGCCTTTTTGGAGAATGGTGTAAACCGTTGGTCGGGTGGCGGCAAAATAGGTTTCTTCTAAGGCAGCACTGGGGGTTAAGGTACTCAATTGATTTAGAGTTTGCCCGGTGTAGAAGTAGTAATATTGAATGTCTGTTCCACCAGAATTGTCCTGAATTTTGACATTAAAAGGCGAACAACCCACGGCGGGAGTGAGTAGGGTAAAGCCGCCAACTTCCGTTCCTGCGGGTTGATTGCATAAATTTTGGGCAAAAGTGGCGTACGAAATCAGCAGTAATACCCAAAAGTAAGTGTTGCTAATCCTCCTTTTTTTCCAAACTTTACACCTCGTTGCTTTGCTCATTGAATTATCCACTACCAGAATATAAATTTAACGCTATCTGCGGGGATTCCATAAATTTTTTATTGAGAGGTCACGTTTGCGGACGATTTAGTTTAAATTTGCTGTTCAATTCATAAAAAAGCCATGAAATATCTTTTGACTTTCGGTGTTTTTCTGCTGCTGTTATCTGGATGCAAACGCAACATAACACCCACTAAATCAGTGGAAGACGAGCAACGCTACAATTACGAGGAGGATCTATCTTTGGTTCGACCGAAATACGAAGCCCGCCCCGCGGAAAAGGAAGCTCCCGCAACTACAACTGCCCCAGTAAAAAAATACGTTTCTGGCGACGAACCGCCCCATATCAACGCTCAGGTAGAAGACGTGATAGATAAAATAGCGGTCAGAAACAAAACAAAAACATCCGAAAGGGGCTACCGAATTCAGATTTTTTCGGGTAATAATAAAACCGAATACGAGCGGGCGAGGGGTTATGTACTGCAATACTTCCCGAATTTAGAAACCTACGTTTCATACAGTCAGCCCACCTATAAATTAAAAGTAGGGGATTTTATCTCAAAAGCAGCCGCCGAAAATTATTTGGCTTCGCTGCAATCTCGTTTTGTTGCGGCAAAAATCATTTACGACAATGTAAATTACCAAAAAGCACTTACGGTGAAATAAACCTTTAGAAGCTGTTTGAGTTAACCTAATTACGTTACCAGTCGGCTCTTTTTCGTTTTTACTTCATTTCCTAAATCCTCATTACGCTCTGCGTAACTCCGGTTTTGGCAATTTGTAAATTCCAAAAAATAGCCCGCTGGTATTCAAAATAATTAACTCAAACAGCTTCAAAGAAAATTGAGTTGTACTTTCTTAGATGTCATCTTTTTCAAAAACTTGCGAACAATGCCGTTTTTTTTAATTTGATTTTGGAAGCGGGATAATTAGAGACTCTGAAATATTCATAAAATTGGTGCTGAATATCACTTTCAGTTAATTACATGT
>JANQUM010000199.1:0-1962 GCA_030731175.1 Spirosomataceae bacterium | reverse complement strand
TTTACGACAACGTAAATTACCAAAAAGCACTGACGGTGAAATAAATCTTTAGCGAAAATTAAACAATCAATAAATTTTTAATACATGTCAAAAGTTGCACTTATCACCGGAATTACCGGGCAAGACGGAGCGTATTTAGCTGAATTATTATTAGAAAAAGGGTATGAAGTACACGGTATCAAACGCCGGGCTTCCTTGTTCAATACTGATAGGATAGATCACCTTTATCAGGATTTGCACGAAAAAAATGTGACGTTCAAACTCCACTACGGTGATTTGAGTGACTCTACGAATATTATTCGAATTATTCAGGAAGTGCAACCCGACGAAATTTATAATCTCGGAGCCATGTCGCACGTGAAAGTAAGTTTTGACGCTCCCGAATACACAGCCAATGTTGACGGAATTGGTACGTTGCGTATTTTAGAGGCAGTTCGGTTGCTAAATCTGACGAAAAAGACCCGCATTTACCAGGCCTCTACGTCTGAGTTGTACGGTTTGGTGCAGGAAGTTCCGCAAAGCGAAACTACGCCTTTTTATCCCCGCTCGCCCTACGCAGTTGCCAAACTTTACGGTTATTGGATTACCGTAAATTACCGCGAAGCATATGGCATGTACGCCTGCAACGGTATCCTTTTTAATCACGAGTCGCCGCTTAGGGGCGAGACATTTGTTACGCGGAAGATTACCCGGGCGGTTGCTCAAATTGCCCTGAAACAAGATCAATGCTTGTATTTAGGTAATATGGATGCAAAACGCGATTGGGGGCACGCCAAAGATTACGTGGAAGCGATGTGGCGAATTTTACAACAAGACGAAGCCGAAGATTACGTAATTGCCACCGGTGAAACCACCACCGTACGGGATTTTGTGAAATTGGCTTTTGGCGAAGTAGGAATTACCCTGCGTTTTGAAGGCGAAGGCGAAAAAGAAGTGGCGTACGTTGCCGCTTGTGCTAACCCCGAATACCAACTCGAAATTGGGCAAAAAGTAGTTGCAGTTGATGCTGCTTATTACCGCCCAACGGAAGTTGAATTATTGATTGGAGATCCCACAAAAGCAAAAACTAAATTGGGTTGGGTACCAAAGTATGACCTTGCCGCGTTGGTGAGCGAAATGGTAGCTGCCGATGTAAACCTCTTCAAAAATCGTTCGGGTTTAAACAAAGCTGGCTTAACAATTGGCGAGTAAATAGTTTGTTACATTACATGAAAAAGCCCTTTGAGAAACTAATCTCAAAGGGCTTTTTCGTTATAATCTAAAGAAGAAGTTGACTTTATGAACCCCGAAGGTACGAAGCCGCAAAGGGATTTATCAAAACTTAACTCTTCGAAGATAATGCAAGCATTCCGCTAATCTATCCCGATAATGACCTGGATCACTTCAACGTTTTCACCGCTTCACTAATCCGTTCGATGGCTTCTTTTAATGCTTCATCAGAAGCAGCAGTTGACATACGGATGCAGTTGGGTGCTCCGAAACCCGAACCCGCCACGGTTGCCACGTAGGTTTTTGCCAATAACCAAAGGCTGAAATCGTCGCTATTTTCGATGGTTGTTTCGCCGTCTGATTTTCCGAAATAATAACTAATTTCGGGGAAAGCGTAAAACGCTCCGTCGGGTACGTTTACTTTAAATCCGGGAATTTCTTTCAAGCCGTTTACCATCAATTCGCGTCTGGTTAAGTACGCTCGTCGCATTCCTTCGGCGGCGGTCATATCGTCCCACGCAACCACGGATGCACGTTGAGCAATGTGGTTCGTACCCGATGTAACTTGTCCTTGCAGTTTCGTTACGCCGTCGGCAATCCATTTCACCGCTCCAATATATCCTATTCTCCAACCAGTCATGGCGAAGCCCTTCGCCATTCCGTTTACGGTAATCACCCGGTCTTTTATTGCGGGAATTGATCCGATGCTGAAATGTCCTTCTTCCAAGAAATTGATATATTCGTAGATTTCAT
>JANQUM010000198.1 GCA_030731175.1 Spirosomataceae bacterium | reverse complement strand
GTAGGGGAAGTGCCGGAGCTAAAATTGCGGATAAAACTATCAGCAAAATAAGGAGAGAGAATTGTAGTTTGTAGGGAGTAATAAAACTAAAAAGACGGCGAAGCACTTCACCGTCAAATATTTTTCCACTTTTTGTTTCAGAAGTCACGTTGGTAGGTTTTCTTGTTTGAAAGTAAACCAACCAACGTGTACTTTAGTTCGACACCTTCGTCATGCCTTTTCAGTCTTCGTCATCTTCGTCGTCGTCATCCTCCTCCTCATCGTCGTCTTCCTCCGATTTTTTTTCAGATTTTGAATCATCTTTGTCGTCGTCATTGCCAGTATATTCGTTCATATAATCTAAATCGCCGTATTTCTCTTCGTAGTCGTCTTTTACGCCTTCTTTGAGGTTTCCGTCGTCGTCATAATCTTCATCATCTTCTACCAATACCAGTGCCTCTTCGTAAGTCATTCGCACTAAATAATAGCGTTCGTCGGTTTCAAATGGTAACGCACTGACGTATTTTCCACTTTTATCGGTGTAACGAATTAAATCTTCAGAGAAGCCGTATGGGTAGGCTAATTTAATTTGTTCCTGAATTTTGATTTCAAGTTTATCGTAATCTTTTATTACACGTGGTTTTCCTGGTACTGTTGGCATCGTAATGTTTTTTAATAACGCAAAAATGTAAAAACGAATAGTAGATTAAAAATCTTTTAAGGGTTTTTATTTTTTTAATAATTCTGTTGCAAATCCTATTCCGTAACCAGTTAATTGTGTAAGGCAAGCCGCTACGCTAAGTAAACCGATTTTTAAACTGTTGTGCTGAACACTAGACTCTACCAAAATTAGCATCAGATAGAAACCTAAAAACATCAACATAATTGCCCCCAAAACTGTATTGAGTAAAAAAAGAAACGGAATCAAAAGTAAATACAGCGTAAAGGCAAGTGGAAAATAATGAACCAATTTTAATTCTTTCGGAAAAAAGCGACTGATATTTATCCTCGCTCTACCAAAAAAGTGTAATTGCCTAAAAAACTGAGCAATTGTAGTTCTTCGTTTGTGATAAACAAATGCATCTTTAATCAGCCCGACTTTAAAACCTTCATTGATAATCCGGATACTGTACTCAATGTCTTCGCCCATGCGGGTGATTTTGTATCCTCCAACACGTTCATAAACTTTTCTTGATAACCCAAAATTAAAACTTCGGGGATGAAATTGCCCGCCTAAATTAGCTGACTTTCCACGAATACCGCCAGTTGTAAACACGGAAGTCATGGAGTAGCTAATTGCTTTCTGAATCGGTGTGAAGTTTGGAGCGGCCGCATCTGGCCCACCAAAAGCATCCCAATTGTTTGCGTTTAAGTTTCTTTCTACTAAATCAAAATACGTCGGCGGAATGACCGCATCCGAGTCGAATTGAATAAAGTAATCGCCTGTTGCACGTTCAAAGCCAAAGTTTCGGGAAAAACCCTGCCCGGAATTTTCTTTAAAAAAATACCTGATATCGAGTTCTTGATTGAAGCTGTTACAAACTGTTTCGCATTTCTCGGAAGAACCGTCTTCAATAATAAGTACCTCAAAGTTATTAAAAGTCTGTTTTACCAAGCTTTCCAGTAAATCCTGCACTTCGTCTGGTCGGTTGAATACAGGAACTATCACCGAATACTTTCGCATAATTACAGGTTGTGAATCGCTAAGATACTTTCTTCGTGAGCTTTGATTATTTTCCGTACGTGCTTTTCCTGAATTGCGGTTGAAAGAAATAGCGATTCAAATTGAGCGGGTGGGAGGTAAACGCCACGTTTCAACATTTCGTGAAAATAAAGCCCGAACATTTTAGTGTCTGCTGTTTTTGCCGATTCCAAATCTGTTACTTCTTCTTCGGTGAAGAATAAACTGTACATCGACCCAATTTGGTTGATTGTGTAGGGCAATTTGTGTTTCAACAATACCCGTCGAATCCCACTAACAATTTCTATTCCTAAATTATCAATGTATTGGTAAACTTCGGGGTGTTCATTCAGGTAAGTGAGCATGGTGATTCCCGCTGACATTGCCACTGGATTGCCAGAGAGCGTTCCTGCCTGATAAACCGGGCCAACAGGAGACACAAAGTTCATGATTTCTTTTTTGCCACCGTAAGCTCCAACAGGAAGCCCAGCACCAATTATTTTGCCCAATGTAGTCATGTCTGGAATAACACCAAAACGCTCTTGAGCACCGCCTTTTGCCAAGCGGAAGCCCGTCATGACTTCATCAAAAATTAGTACAATTCCTTCCTTTGTGCAAAGGTCACGTATTTGCTGCAAATAATTTAATCGGGGAAGTACGCAGCCCATATTTCCTGCAACCGGCTCTATTATTAGTGCTGCAATTTCGCCTTTGTTTTCGTCAACAAGTTGTTGTAACGCGGCAAAGTTGTTGTAGGGTGCAAGCAGCGTATCTTTAGCAGTACCTTCGGTTACGCCCGGGCTGTTTGGCACGCCCAACGTCATTGCTCCGCTTCCGGCGGCAATCAAAAAGGAATCTCCGTGACCGTGGTAGCAGCCTTCAAATTTTATAAATTTATCTTTTCCAGTAAACCCACGTGCCAACCGGATAGCAGACATGGTTGCTTCCGTACCCGAATTTACCATTCTGACCGATTCAATTGAAGGAACCATGTCAACGATTAATTCAGCAATTTGAATTTCTTTGCGGGTTGGGGCTCCAAATGAAAGCGAGTCCTTTATAGATGACTTTACTGCCTTAGCAATCAACGGGTGATTATGCCCCAAGATCATTGGTCCCCAAGAATTGTAAAGTTCTATGTATTTGTTGTCGTCTTCATCATATATGTACGCACCTTTCGCTTTTTTTATGAAAAGCGGCGTTCCGCCAACAGAATTAAACGCCCGAACGGGAGAGTTTACGCCACCAGGAATGTATTTTTTTGCTTCGTTGAATAATTTTTTACTTTTCTCGTAATTCATGCTCTTCTTTTTATCTAGTAATTTCTCTAAAGTTTCCGTTTTCGTATTTTATTATTGGAATAAGCTTGTTGCTTTTGCTGTCGTTGGTGTAGTCAAACCCGCTGAGTGTATAACCTTGTGTGTATTCAATCATGTTCATTTGACTCTTGAAATTTTCTTTTCCGTTCCGCAAAATCCGGGAATAGTACAGTGCGATGTCGTAGCCTAAGTAAGCGTAATAAGTGGGTAATTCACCCATTTTTGAAACGTACAAATCCTTAAAGTTTTCAACTTCGCTAGATTCCGTATCTATAAATTCGGGATAAATTATGTAAATATCTTGCTCCAACATTTTTAACGGGAAAGAAGAAAAGTCAAACGAAGAAGCAGCAGTAAAAATAGGAGCGGGGTTCTTTTCCTTTTTTACATTTTGAATCATCGAGCGAATTTCGTCAGGCATGGCAGCAATAAAGGTATGGTTTGTTTCCGTGTGGTTATCAATATCGTTTGCCGTAGAAATCTGCCGAAATTCTACGACCGACATCCCATTATTTTCAGCTTCTTGGCGATAAATTTGGGCGAATTGCTTGTCTTTACTTGAGTTGCCGTAATAAATCGCTACCGTTTTTTTTCCGTTTAAAGTTCTTGCAACCGAAATCGCTTTATTGCTCTGATCGGTAAACGAAGGTTGAGCAAGGAAAATCCCGTCGCTTTGTGTGGTAAGCCCTAGGTTGTTTGACAACGGATGAACTTGAAGTATTTTGTTTTTTACGGCATAGCCAATTGCAATATCATTTGGCGAAGCGTACAGTGGCCCCACAAATAAATCAATTTTTTTGAAATTTTGATCGTTAACCAATTCCATCATCCTGCGGTCGCTATTGGTAATATCAAACGCATAGATATTTGTTAAAATTCCTTGATTCAAAAGTTGATCCGAAGCAATTTTCATTCCGATATACAAATCGTATGGATATGGTTTTTTGTTTCCTGGATTCGAAGCAAGTTCAGCCAGTTCAAAAGGAAGTAAAATGCCGAAATCAATGGTTTTATCGTCGTAGGCTCGTTCATAGCCTTCTTTTTTGGGATTAATAAGTTTAAAACGGTTTGTCAGTTCGTCCGATAAAACTAATTCCTCGCGGGTCGAAAATGATTTTTCGCTTACAGCTTTGACATAAATTTCAGCGATGGTTTTATTGTTCGGAAAGGAATTTTGTAATTGCTTAATCTTGCCAAATTCTTTTATTGCCGACAGGTATTTGTATTCCATATCTGGCACATTCCTTATAATGCTACGGTCTTGAATCCGGTTCAAGTAATCAAGGGCTTCCTCGTAGTTTTTCTGGTTAAAACTCGCTTCGGCGTACAAATAGTAGGCCTCGTCAAGTTTATCCCAATCCGGAAATCGTTGAAAAAGTTGGCGGAGCAAAGTTTTAGCTTGCGTGAAATTAGTAACGTTATTTGAACATAATGCTACGTAATAATGGCTGTACGGCACAAAAGCATTTTGATATTTTTCTTGAGTAAGCGGCAAAAACAATCGGATAGCGTTATCATATTGTGAATTTGCGTAAAGCTGAATTGCCTGATTATAATTACGCTTGTACTCCTGAAAAGAGTTTTGTGCCGTGGTAGTTGCCGCAACCAAGACAAAAAGAAATATAAAAGCTGCTTGCTTCATAGTTGGATTGAATAACTTAATTTTTAATGTAAAATTACAAAAAAACCGTCAGGAAAACTCAAATTTGAGTTCGTCTTGACGGCTTTGTTTTATTGAGGTAACTTGAAATACTCCAGAATCAACCTTTTTTATTCTTTCGCTTATTACCTAAATCGGTTGCTTTTTTACGGTTTGCCTCTTCTTGGGCGTTGAGTTGCTTCTGCATATACTCAGTAAACTTGTTCGTTTTCTTCGGCTTAGTTTGGTAGTTCTTTCTATTCTCGTCTAACACCTTACGGATTTTATCTTCGTCAATAAACTTCCGAACTATTAACTGCTGACCAATTGTCACCAAGTTTGACATCAAATAATAAAAGCTCAACGCTGCTGCGAAACTATTCAGAACGAAAAAGAATACCAACGGGAAAATATAACTTATCTTCTTCATGTCAATCGGCCCTGCCTGATCTGGCGTGATCTGATTGTTATAGTATGTAAATGCCAAGCTTGAAAGCGTCATCAAGACAACGAAAAGGCTAAGGTGGTCACCTACAACGGGTAAACTTGTTGCCCACTGAATAGGTGCATCGTAAGTTGAAAGATCTTTCGCCCACAAGAAGGATTGCTGCCGGAACATTATCATGTTCGGGAAAAGGAAGAAAACGGACATCAAAATTGGCATTTGCAGTAACATCGGTACACATCCACTCAGCGGACTGACACCAACTTGCTTGTACAAATTCATGGTTTCTTGCTGCACTTTTACTTGGTCGTCGCCCACTTTTTCTTTAATTGCTGCAATTTCAGGAGCCATTACACGCATCTTCGCTGAGCTGCTGTAAGATTTATAAATCAGCGGAGTAAGCGTTAATTTAATCACCAAAACCACTAAAATTATAAGCAGACCGTAATTCGAGATGAACGACTCGAACCAGTTGAAAAGCGGCACGAATAAATACTTGTTAACTGGCTTTATGATGTCATAACCCAAATACACGTTCTGATTGAAACCTTCGGTTACATCGCTAACAATCGCGTATTCGTTCGGTCCGAAGTAGTAACGGAAATTACCGTTTCCTGAACTCAAATCTCCGTAGTTTAGATTTACGCTACCAACCACCGATTTCACGATGACCGAATCTTCTTCGGGAGTATCAATGGTAAACTTGGCGTTTTCCATTGGAGCGTTTTTAGAGACAAAACCAGTCACAAAATATTTTTGCTTGAAAGCAAACCAGTTAATTTTTTCTTCAACTGACTCTACTTCATCTGTAACGCTGTTTGCTCCTAAATCGTCAAAATCGCCTTCTGAATCGTACCAGTTTATTTGAGCCGCTTTCCGATTTTCATTTAAGTCGTTTTCGAGCTTCTTCAAGTCGTCTTTCCAAGAAAAGGCAACTTGTTGGTTGGTCAATAAACTCTGCAAGTTATTCAGACCAATATTGTAATCCACAAAATAGCGATCTTTGAAAATTGTGTAC
>JANQUM010000197.1:2285-6109 GCA_030731175.1 Spirosomataceae bacterium | reverse complement strand
GCAGGAACGGCGGAAGAAATGATTCCCGTAGAAATTGACCTCGAGCTAGTGCATCGCAGCCGTGAGTTGGGTGTGTTAAGACTTGGGCAGCCGCTGAAAAGTTTCCGTGATAATAAAGTGTTGTTTGATATCTATCAGAAAGATCAAGCGTTGCCATACCTCAACACGTTGGGCGAACTGAAAAAACACACGCAACCAGTGAAAGTGTTCTCGCCTGATAAGACGCTTTAAAAGGGTCAAATGAAAATATTCGGTACTCAAAAACTGATTTAACCATTGGTTTTTGAGTACACGATAACTTCCTTCCCAGCACATCAACACTTCTATTTCAACCGTAAAAAGCCTATGAATACCCCTATAAAACATGACAAAGATTGTTTCAATATCTCTCAACTGCGGATAAATACCTGGAATTCTCTCAAAAAAAGCACTCAAAGATTAGTCAAGTCAAAACTCGATAAGAAGCCTTCTAAAGAAGAAGTTATATCCTACCTTGATAATCTGACAGTTATTGAAGATTATTGGTCTTTTCCAGGAAGAGAAACCATCAGAACGCTGCGGCAAATGCTTGAGCGTAAAGAATATACGGCACTCAATAATTATGTAACTGAAAATATCAGGATGTTGGTCAGCGAGTCATACCGCGAAGATAACATTGATAAAAAAGGCCGGCAGCCCGCTACCAAAAAAGTTGCCGTTACCAAACAGGCAAACAGTGAAAATTACTTTGAGGTATTACTCGTAGATAACCTAAACCCGAAAGAAGAAGAAGAAGTCAAAGATAGATTTAGAGCAATACGAGGAAGTAGCGAAAAACTCACCTACGATTTACTCACCGTAACAACATTTCAGGATGCATTAATTGCCAGTTTGTTTAATTATAACATTCAGGCGTGCGTTATTCGGTACGGTGTTCCGTTCAAATCTAAAAATGATTTACGTTATATCAGCCCTTATATTTCACGGGTGCTTACCCAAAGTTACGAACACGAAACCGAACTTGATTTAGGACTTATTATCGGAAACTTAATCAAAGTTTTTCGTCCGGAGCTTGACGTTTATTACGTAACAGATACTGCCGTCAGTGAAATTGACGATAATTCGTTAAATAATTTCCGACGAATTTTCTACCGGAAAGAAGATATTCAGGAATTACACCTGAGCATTATTCGTGGAGTTCAGGAAAGATATACCACCCCTTTCTATTCGGCGTTGCGGGCGTACAGCCAAAAGCCTACTTCAGTATTTCACGCGATGCCAATTTCACGAGGAAATTCAGTCTTTAAATCAGGTTGGATAAAAGATTTTGGAGATTTCTACGGACGAAACCTCTTCCTCGCCGAAACTTCCGCAACTACGGGTGGTTTAGACTCGCTTTTACAACCCACCGGGCCAATAAAAGAAGCTCAGGAATTGGCATCAAAGGCCTACGGCTCAGAGCATACATTTTTTGCAACTAACGGAACGTCCACTTCAAATAAAATAGTAGTTCAAGCACTTATTGAGCCGGAAGATTTGGTTTTAGTTGACCGCGATTGCCACAAATCTCACCATTACGGTTTGGTATTGGCGGGTGCTTATCCAGTTTATTTAGATTCGTATTCGTTGGAGAGATATTCCATGTACGGAGCCGTTACCACAAAAACAATTACGGATAAATTATTGCAATTAAAAGCCGCTGGGAAACTTCATAAAGTCAAAATGCTTTTGTTGACAAACTGCACGTTTGATGGTGTAGTTTACAACGTTGAAAAAGTGATGGAAGCGGCGTTGGCAATCAAGCCCGACATCATATTTCTTTGGGACGAAGCGTGGTTCGCATTTGCCCGTTTTACCTATATTTATAAGCAACGGACGGCAATGTTTGTGGCGGATAAGCTGAAGAAGAAATACCACAGTCAGGAATATAAAGACAAATATGCTGCTCTGAAAACGGCGAAAGATCCGGTGGTTAATCAGATGCCTGATCCGAACGAGGTTAAAGTGCGGGTTTATTCTACGCAATCTACCCACAAAACGCTTTCGGCGTTCCGTCAGGGTTCTATGATTCATATTCATGACGAAGAGTTTAAGCGAAAAGCGGAAGACTCTTTCAGCGAAGCCTACATGACGCATACCACCACGTCGCCAAATTATCAAATCCTTGCGTCATTAGACGTTGGCCGCCGACAGGTGCAATTTGAGGGTTTTGAAATGGTGGAAAAAAGCATCGAAATGGCGATGATTCTCCGAGTGAAAATCAACGAACATCCACTGCTTCGGAAATATTTTGATATTCTTACCGTACGAGATATTATTCCTGAAGATTACCGAAAATCAGGTATTGGAAATTACTATGATGCCGATACGGGAAACAGCAACATGGAGAGTGCTTGGGCAACGGATGAATTTGTTTTAGACCCAACTAAAATTAATTTATTCATCGGGAAAACGGGCATGGATGGCGACACGTTTAAAAATCGCTATTTGATGGATCAGTTTGGTATTCAAATCAACAAAACTTCTCGAAATTCGGTGTTGTTTATGACCAATATTGGTACAACAAGAGGCTCGGTAACGTACCTGATTGGAGCGTTGCTGAAAATAGCAAAACAACTCGACGAAGAGAATGAAGCCTTAAATACCGAAGAAGCAAAACTGGTTCAGGCTCAAATAATTTCTTTAACCGAAGACGTACCGCCATTACCGCACTTTAGCAATTTTCATTCATCTTTTCAAGCCGTGCCGGGCGTTCCGGGCGGAGATATTCGGGCGGCGTATTTTTTAGCTTACCGCGAAGAAAATTGCACGTATATCAAACTTTCTGAAACCTTACAAGCCCTCGAAGAAGGGCGAGAATTAGTTTCTTCTTCCTTCGTAATTCCTTATCCTCCAGGATTTCCGATTCTTGTTCCAGGGCAAGTAGTAAGTAAAGGAATTTTAGAGTTTTTTATCAAGCTTGACGTAAGTGAAATTCACGGTTATCGCCCCGATTTAGGGTTGAAAATCTTCACGAAAGAAGCCCTTGATCGTAAGAATCCGATTGAGGTAAATGCAGTAAAAAAGCTCCCTTCTCAAAAAATGAAGCCGAAGTTAAAAAAATCAATTTTAAAATAATCAGCTTTCAACTCAATCAACTTTTCAATTAGTTTTTCTTAATAATTTAGATTTAATATGCCTACTAAAAAAGCAACACCAAAGCCAAAAGCAATCACAACCTCCAAAGCTATTGCCGCAAAACCAACTGCGGTAAAAGCCAGAAAGCCAGCAGCCGTTAAAGTTGCAAAAACACCTACTGCGAAGCCCGAAGTAAAAGTCTTGAGAAATATATCTGATATTCGGAGTTTTTTCTACCGAAACGAGATGCCGATTTATTTTATCAGTGCCACTAATTTTAACTTGTTAGGAGCCGATGAGTGGATCAAAGGTTTTAAATTTATCTGTCACATTGAGTGTTTTGACGGGCTTCATCCAAACGTTTTTTCACCAGAAGTTGAAACTGAGCACGAAGAATTTCAGAGCATTGAAGATATTAATAACTACTTACTCGAAAATAAGGAAGTTGTTGATTTCATCCAATCAAGAAAGGTAAACGATAAAGCCGGAAAAGCGTTATTTTTGATGTTTGACGAAAAGACCGAGCAACTCGCCAAAACCCTCGGTTTAGATGTTTGTTTTCCGTCGGCAGCATTACGGACTTCGATGGATAATAAAGTGAACACCAACCGCATCGCCGAAAAAGCGGGCGTGGCATGCGTTCCATACGTCTTGTCTAAAGTGGAGAGTTACGAGCATTTGAGAGAAGTCTCAAAATCATTGGGTGATAAATTGGTGATTCAACTTCC
>JANQUM010000197.1:0-2275 GCA_030731175.1 Spirosomataceae bacterium | reverse complement strand
CGCCAAAGATATCGAAGGTGAAGACGAGGTTAAAGTAATGAAATTCATTCGGTGCCGCGGTGCAGCAATTGAAGCATGCGTAACCCGAAGCGGTACAATTGTTGCCCCATTAATGACCGAATTGGTTGGTTTTAAAGAACTTACGCCATACAAAGGTGGCTGGTGCGGAAACGAAATTTCGGGTCATATTTTCCACGATGATATACAAGCTAAAGCAAGGGAATATACGAACAGGTTCGGAGATCAATTAATTAAAGAAGGCTACAAGGGTTATTTTGAACTTGACTTCCTGATTGACCAAGACAACAACGAAATTTATTTAGGAGAATTGAATCCACGCGTAACCGGAGCGAGTTCCATTACCAACCACGCACTTTTCGCACTTGCAGATGTGCCGTTATTTGTATTTCACACACTCGAATACATGGATCAACCTTTTGAAATTGATGTGGATGAAATCAACGCTCGTTGGGCTCAAAAAGACTACATCGACGATTGGAGTCAACTGGTTATCAAGCACGTAGAAGATACTGTTGAGTATATAACTGAATCTCCAAAATCAGGTATTTGGAAAATGAAAGAAGACGGAACGATTGAGTACGACCGCATGGATACACACCGTAGAGCCGTTGAAAGCGACAATGAAGCATTCTATCTACGAATTAGTAAGAAAGACGATTATTTCTACGAAGGTGCCGATATGGGCATTTTGGTAATGCGTGGGCGTTTTATGACCGAAGACTTCCAATTGAATGATCGTGCAAAAGCTTGGATAACCGCACTTCGTGCCGAGTACAAGTCTATTCCGATTGCGAAGGATTCTGAAGTTCACGAAAAAGTAGCCGAAATTGGTGGTTTCAAACTGATGTGAGAGAAATTGACTTCTTGGTTGCGTAGCTTTTGAAATCAAAAAGTTGCTTAACTTCATAACCTGACGAAGTATCGTATTATCGGTACTTCGTCAGTTTGTTTATCGGTAATTTATGAACCTTTCAACAGTAGCAAAAGGTTGTTTAACTTTAGTGGATTCCATGATTCTCTGAGCAAAAAAATAGTAGCCAAATAGATTTAGTAAGTACGCGAATGCAGGGTAAATTAAATTGTTTTTACGAGGACAAGCCGGGTGCAAAATGGCAGCAAGTTTTCGCTAACTCGTGGCCTTTTTATCACGATTGGTTTTTAATCGAAGGTATTGCCGCTCGTCCGGGGTATTTGACCAGCTCGGGTGAATTAGCTCGGTTCATGCCCGAACTGATGCCAATCTATCATCAGCTTTGCACGCTTGCTGGCGGTGGAGATTTAACAGCTCGCTATTTAAGCATGTACTGTCCGCCACCGTATTTAGCTGCTTGCAGTCAGCTTGCGTGGGTTGCCCACGAACCAATTTTAATCCGAAATTACGATTACAATCCCGATCTTTTTGAAGGGGCTTTAATGAAAACAAACTGGCTGCAACCCGTGGTAGGAATGTCAGATTGTAACTGGGGATTATTAGACGGAGTGAACGCCAGCGGTCTTTCGATTTCACTGGCATTTGGCGGAAAACAGAGTAGAGGTGTTGGCTTCGGTATTCCGATTATAATTCGGTATTTGCTCGAAACCTGCCATTCAGTTGCTCAGGCGTGCGAAAAATTAAAATACCTGCCCGTTCACATGGCGTATAACATCACAATGGTTGATAAATACAAAGATTACAGCACCGTTTACGTCGGGCCAAATCAGGTTGTCCAGATTACGAAAGATAAAGCGGCAACCAACCATCAACACGTGGTAGAATGGGAAAATTACGCTTTAATGACTTCTTCCGTGGAGCGAATTGATACGTTGATTTCCTGCATGAATGCACCTCGCCAAAGTGAAGATAAATTACTAAAAGCTTTTAGAACGCCGCCATTGCACGTTTACAAACCCGAAAATTCATTTCTAACATTATACACGTCCTTTTATAGACCTACGTACTCATCGCTCCAACTTTTTTGGGGTAGTCACGTTTTACAACAAAGCATTGATCACTTTACCGAACACGTTTATTCTAAAAAGCAAACCGTGCGTTTTTGGAAGTAAATAATTACTTATCGTTAGAATAGACTTTGAATCAGTGTATAATGTGACCCCGCTGGGGTCGAATATTTATAGTTTGTAAAGTTTCTATAAACATCTGACCCCAGTGGGGTCAAATACACGGACTAAATATTGTCAAATCGTTTTTGATAAAATCAAACCAGAAATCTCATGAAATTTCAAACCATAAATCCTTATAACAACGAAGTTTTAG
>JANQUM010000196.1 GCA_030731175.1 Spirosomataceae bacterium | reverse complement strand
TCGCTCAACGCATCTATATATATATGTTATTCGGGAAGTACAGATGCTACCTTACAAATTGCCAAAGACTATAACGCAACTGTTGCCTACAATAAATTCGAAACCCACCCAAGGAAGCGGCACTTTGCCCTAAATCACTTCAAAATAAGTACACCTTGGATAATCGGGCTCGATTCAGACCACATCGTACTGCCTGAGCTGCATGCTAAACTCATATGTTTCAAATCGGAAGAAATTCCAGCGGCGGTGAACGGAATTTATTACAACCGTAAAAATTATTTTAAGGGTAGATGGCTTCGTCACGGCGGTTATTTCCCCAAGTACTTATTAAAGATGTTTCGGAATGGGGTTGGTTATTCTGATATCAACGAAAATATGGATCACCGCTTTGTGGCTCCAGGCGAAACGATGATCTGGAAAGACGGATACCTGAAAGAGGAAAATTTGAAAGAAAACGAAATCAGTTTTTGGATTGCCAAACACAACCGCTACAGTGATTTAGTTGCCGAGGAAGAAATCGAACGCAAAAACGCTGTCCGAACTCAAACCATTAAGCCCCGCTTTTTTGGCAGCCCTGACGAAAGAACTGCTTACTTCAAATCAAAATGGTGGAATATGCCGCTTTTTGTACGCCCATTCCTGTACTTTTTTTATCGCTACTTTATTCAACTCGGCATTCTTGACGGAAAGGAAGGATTGGTCTTTCATTTCCTGCAAGCTCTGTGGTTTCGCTTTGTGGTTGATGTAAAAATCTGGGAAAAGGAACGTTTAAATAAAAATAATTAAAACATTATAAGCGTTTACATAAGATGTAATTTTATGTACTCCAGCGTTCGTTTCCTGATTTAACTTTCCACAACCAATTGATTTTAAATGCTTTAATGAATCAGGAGTAAATTAGTGTCATTTAAAGTTTCTATACTTTAGCTTATAAACTCAACAATGTAAATGAGTACACCTTGAATTTCTGTTGCCATACTTTAGAATCTTTCTTTATATTTGTTCTCGATTTAATCCTAAATAGTTTCTATGATTCGTGTTATTGTGTTAATAACGTGCTTAGTCAGCCCGTTTCTACAAGCTTTTTGCCAACAAACGTCTGTTGAATACGCTGAGAGTATTTTAGCTGAAGATTTAAGAAGGCATTTAACTTACATCGCTTCTGATGAGCTTGAAGGACGTGATACAGGATCTGAAGGGCAGCGAAAAGCCGCAGATTACATTGCCAATCATTTTAAAAGCTTGGGATTAACCGCCATTGTCCCGCAAAAAGACGGTTCGAAGGGCTATTTGCAGAAGTTTAATCTTTATAAAAATGGTTGGCAGGATGCTTACATCAAAATTGGTGATGGCAAACGCTTACATTTTAAAGAGTTTTTTCCAAATGGTTTGGTCAATATTCCCGCCGAAACTACAAGCGACTTGCTGTTCATAGAAAACCCCTCTGATATTGGTGCTAATATTTCGGGAAAAGGTGTGCTGCTCTTCGAAAGCGACGATAAAGAAACGACCAAAAAAAACGCGGAAGCAGCTTTTGAAGCCGGTGCAACTACGGTTTTTTCAATATCTAACGCAGACGAGAATAAATTTAAAACGCTTGCCGCCGAAAGGCAATCGGTACTTTCACGCTATAATCGAATGCGATTAGAAGCTACTGAAAATCCGTTGCAACCAAGTAAAAATCCTTCTTTTATAGTCTCGACTTCTTTGGCGGCTGATATGTTGGGCGTTTCCGAACGTAAATTGATGAAAGCAAAAGATGGTAAGAAAAACCTGAAGTCTTCTACCGTAACGCTCAAATCTGAAAGGGGTGACGAACTCGTAGAAACCATGAATGTCATGGGTTTTATGGAAGGAACTGATAAAAAAGATGAAGTAGTGGTCATTACTGCACATTACGATCATGTAGGAATCGATAAAAATGGGGAAATTTATAACGGTGCTGATGACGACGGATCTGGCACTTGTGGTATTTTAGAGCTCGCCGAAGCTTTTGCGAAAGCAAAAGCCGCCGGAAATGGCCCTCGCCGAAGTATTCTTTTCATGACCGTTACCGGAGAGGAAAAAGGATTACTTGGCTCAAGGTACTTCACCGATGTTGATCCCATTATTCCGCTCAAGCAAATAGTATGCGATTTAAATATTGATATGATCGGTCGGGTAGATAAAGAGCACGCCGATAATGATCAGTACGTGTATGTGATAGGCTCTGATAAACTTTCTTCTGAGCTACACGCTATCAGCGAAAAAGCAAATTCGGATTATATAAACTTTGATCTGGACTACACTTTTAATGACCCTGATGATCCCAACCGATTTTACTACCGTTCTGACCACTACAATTTTGCTAAAAATAAAATACCTGTTATTTTTTATTTTACCGGCGTTCACGAAGATTACCATCGGCCAGGAGATGATGTAGAAAAAATTCTATTTCCAAAATATCAGCAAATCGTTAGATTAGTCTTCCACACAGCTTGGGACTTATCAAACCGGAATGATAGAATTGTGGTTGATTCAAATAAAAAGTAGCGTGTACTTGTGGTGATAAGATAAAAATAAGGTAGTTTTGTTCAATTATAATAAGTTCCTTAAAATTTCATATAAGTAGTTTGAAGCCAAATAATTGTGCTCAAAACTTTCTAATATTTAGCTCTGATACAAAGCAATTACGTTTAAGACAGACGATTCTTCTGAAATAAATACTATTCATAAAAGTTTTATGTTTCGTTGATTTTCTTTAGAATTGCCAAAGATTTCCGTCAGTGTAACGATTAACTTCACTAAAGAAGAAAATCTATACGAATCGGTTTATTAATTTTTTTAATCAATTTTTCAAAACCCTGAAAATTTCAAAATCTAATGGAAAAAAAGACTACTGTTCCTGCTGCAAAAAAACTAGCGGCTCCAAAATCAAAATCAGGTGGCTTAAACGCTGCTTGGGTAATTCCAATCCTATTTGTTGTTGGTGTTCTTATTTACATGTTTGTGTTAGGTAATCCATCTAACTTCAATGAAGAAGGCGAACCTGCAACTGCACTCGGTATCATCTACAAAGGTGGAGTTATTGTACCTGTTCTTATTACTTGTTTGTTAATCGTACTTGTATTCTCTATTGAGCGTAGTATCACAATTGGTAAAGCGGGTGGTTCTGGTAACTTGGATGCCTTCGTTCGTAAAATCCGTTCATTCCTTGACTCTAACAACATTGCTGATGCACTTAAAGAGTGTGACCGTCAACAAGGATCAGTAGGTAACGTGGCCAAAACTGCGATTGCTAAGTACGATCAATTGCAAAAAGAGCCAAATATGACCAAAGATCAAAAACTTGTTGCTCTTACAAAAGAAGTAGAAGAAGCTACTACGCTTGAGCTTCCAATGTTGGAGAAAAACTTAGTGATCTTGTCAACTTTGGCTTCCGTTGCTACGCTAATCGCCCTACTTGGTACAGTAGTTGGTATGATTAAGGCCTTCTTTGCTATTGGTGCTGGTGGTGGTGCTCCTGATGCATCTGCCCTTGCAACTGGTATTGCAGAGGCACTTATTAACACTGCCTTAGGAATTGGTACATCGGCTGTAGCCATCATTATGTACAACTTCTTTACTTCTAAAATTGATGCGTTAACATACAAGATTGACGAAATTGGAATGAGCCTACAGCAAAACTTCTCGGCTCACAATTAATTTTATTTCCAATTAAATTTGGAAACGCAAAATAAAATTAGTTATTTCGTTAAATATCTAAATGTTAATCAAAAAGAATAGAAGAATATGGCAGCAGTAAAACCACAGAGACACGGTCCGTCAATGGACATGACAGCGATGTGTGACGTAGCCTTTTTGATATTGACGTTCTTCATCATGACAAGTTCATTTAAGAGTGAAGAGTCAGTAACAATTCAGACACCCTCTTCGGTTGCGGAAGAGTTATTGCCAGAAGCAGATGTAGCCACGATCACAATTGATCCTACAGGTTACTACTATTTCGGCATTACAAATTCGCAAGAAAGAGCACCATTTGCTGCTAAACTGAGCGAAAAGTTCAATTTAGGCTTAACAAACGCAGATTTAGCACAATTCTCAACACTTGCAGAAGTTGGTGTTCCCATGAAAAGTTTAAAGCAATACCTTGCTTTATCAGACGGAGACCGTGAGCGGATGAAATTAACGGGCATTCCGTTAGATTCTACCAACACAGAATTAGTCGATTGGATTGATACTTACACACGTGATGTCAACACCGGATCTAAACTGGCAATTCGTGGGGATCAGTCCACGCAATATCCAGCCATCAAAACACTTTTTGATGAATTAGGAAAGGCTGACATCAACAAGTTTCAGTTGATAACCAGCAAAGAAACAAATTGAGAATCACAAAATTTAAAACCCGATAAAAAATGGCAGATATACAACCCTCAGGTGGGGGAGGCAAAGGCGGAGGGAAAGTTCGGACGAAAAAGAACTCTGGCAAGCCTGATATGACCCCCATGGTAGATTTGGGTTTCTTGTTGATTACTTTCTTTATATATACAACCACGTTTAGCAAGCCTAACACGATGAGTTTGAATATGCCTAAGAAAGAGGAAGATCCCGAGAAAACCGAAATGGCAGATGTCAAGGTGTCAAACACCATTACTATTATAATGGGAAAAGACAACCGGATATTTTGGTATCAAAAACCACTTGCGGATGTCACGGCAGAAGACCTCATTGAGGTAGATTATTCAGCCGATGGAATCCGTTCCGCCATCCTCAAAAAACGAGCGAATGCAATTGATGCTACAAAATTTACTGTAGTTATCAAGCCCACAGCTCAAGCAACGTGGAAAAATACCGTTGATATTCTTGATGAAATGGATATTACCGAAAGCGAGCTCTACGCAATTGTTGACTTGCAGAAGCAAGAACAAGCTGCGTACGATCAAAAAATTGGTAATTAATTTCTCCAACGAATTAGAATTTTAGTTATATCATAATTAACGTAAACTATGGAATCCAATAAATATAAGGGTAAATCCTTGGATGATATGGTATTCGAGGATCGTAACAAGTCCTACGGAGCCTTCTTCCTTCGGAGTAATTACTCAAAGTATCTTACCAGGGCTTTCGTCGTCGGGACGTTGATTTTCTGTTCACTAATAGGTGCAGCTTTTGCGTACAGTAACGCAACAAAAGCAAGCAATGAAGATTTACGAGCAATCGAAATTGATCTTGCTGACCTTAAAGAAGTAGAAGAGCCCGAAGATGTGCCTGACTTACCACCACCACCACCACCGGAGCCGCCACCGCCGCCGCCAGAAATAGCACAGGTGAAATTCTTGCCTCCAGAGCCAAAGGCAGACGAAGAGGTGAAAATTGAAGAGCCACCACCACCAGCTGAAAAAATTGAGAAAGCGGTAATTTCATCAAAAACGGTAGAAGGTGCTGAGGTAATCAGTAATTTTGCACCGCCGCCGCCGCCACCACCAGCAATAACAAAACCTGCGGGTCTTGGAAAAGCTAAGGAGGAAGAAATTTTTACAACAGTAGAGCAAAACCCTGAGTTTCCGGGTGGTCAAACAGAAATGTATCGTTACATCGGTGACAATATGAAATACCCTTCGGCGGCTCAAAGAGCCAACGTTTCAGGTAAAGTATTTGTGAAATTTGTTGTTGAAAGAGACGGTAGTATCGGCGATATTCAGGTTCTGAAAGGAATCGGTTTTGGCTGTGATGAGGAAGCTACCCGTGTAATAAAATCAATGCCTAAATGGAGTCCAGGTCGTCAGAATGGTCGTAACGTAAGGGTATATTTTACAATGCCAATTAGCTTTAGGTTAGAATAGTATTGAGTAATGACTACGAAACGTGATCCATTCAAGTTACTAAAAACAGGTATGCACTCAGCAATGGGGTTGATGTACCTGATAGTAGGAGCAATGGTAATAAAGTATCAATGGTTTATTGTTGGTTTAGAGCCACTTATCTCGTGGTTGTTAGGCATAACGGTTTTCCTATATGGTCTTTTTCGTTCGTATCGTGCTTATATTATTTACCGCGAGGAATAGGCTTACACATAATATTCTAAAAATTTAAAAAAAGAGCCGTCCGTAACTGACGGCTCTTTTTTCTAAATAGACTTTAATGAAC
>JANQUM010000195.1 GCA_030731175.1 Spirosomataceae bacterium | reverse complement strand
TGGAAGGCATCACCACCGACGAATTATTGGAAGATATTATTAATAAAACGGAGATCCCGCGGTGAAGATGAGATTTGAGATTGAAGATTTAAACCGCAAAGCGGTGACATTATTATAGAATTTTAACGTCGAAAATAATATCACCCTTTCCGGGTTTTACATTACTAAGGTTTACTTGATTTCTACAATAATTTCATTCCTTCGGGATTTCGATATTCGCTAATATTATTCAACTAAAATCGTAAATCAGACATCGTAAACGAACCATGCACTTTTTCCGCCAATTTTATTTAACAAATAGGTTCTTCGTTGCTTTAGCGGCTTGCGTGGTTGTGCTATGTTTTGGGATGTTATTTGCACCACTTTTTTGGATCGGTCAAGCGGGAATATTTTTGTTAATTTCGGGCGTGATTATTGAAAGCATTGTGCTTTTTTGGAAGAAAGAAATCGTTGATTTTGAAAGAATCCTTCCCGCAAAACTAAGCAACGGAGATGACAATAAAATCTGGTTTACCGTTCGAAATAATTCCGCAAACGAACTGAATATCAGACTTTTAGAAGACTTCCCCGAACAGCTTCAATTACACGATTGGCAGAAACACTTTACATTAAAACCAAGCGTAACTCATCGACTTAGTTACAGCGTTCGTCCAACCGAGCGGGGCGAATATAATTGGCAAAGCAGTCAATTATTTATCGAAACGAATCGCTTTAGATTAGTTGCTCGGCGTTGTGTTTTTCCCGCGAACCAAACCGTTTCGTGCTACCCGTCTTTTGAGCAATTTAAGGAACTCCGCGTTTCGGCGGTGATTAGCCGTTTCAACGAAGCAAACGGCACGATGATTCGAAAGATTGGACAAAGCCTCGAATTTGAGCAAATCAAGAATTACGTAGGCGGCGATGACTTCCGTCACATCAACTGGAAAGCAAGTGCCAAACAAGGCAAATTGATGCTTAACCAATACCAGGAAGAACGCAGTCAGGATATTTACTCGGTAATTGATTTGGGGCGAAATATGCAGCAACCTTTTAACAATCAAACGTTACTCGATTACAGCATAAACGCCACTTTGGCCTTGACAAAAGCCGTTTTAGGCGTAAAAGACAAAGCTGGATTAATCACGTACTCGGCGGATAAATACACCATTCAACCGCCCCGAAATAACCCAACTCAGTTCCGTAAAATTAACGAGCAACTTTACAATATTCCAACCGATTTTCAGGAAACGAG
>JANQUM010000194.1:252-6143 GCA_030731175.1 Spirosomataceae bacterium | reverse complement strand
ATACTCATTTCTCTATAATTAATCGAAAACGATTATTAAAAATAACCTCAAATTAGACTTCCTTAATATTAACCTCGATAGCACCACTATTTTTCAGCGTGTCTGAAATCATATCCTCGGTGATTGACGCGTTTTTTCCTAAGTCAATGGCAACGATAAATTTATCATCAGTGCTTCTTGGATCAAAGATTAATGGCTTTACTGTTGGCCCCAAACCTTCCATTATAAAGAAAGTAAATGCCATACCAAAGGCAGCAAATAAAACAGTTAGCTCAAAAACAATCGGGATATTGGTAGGGAAAGGAAAAAAGTTTTTGCCACCAATATTCATTGGCCAATCAACACCCAAGGTCCAAAAAGTTAAGAGGAATGCACAAATTGTTCCGGTAAGTCCAAACATAAATGCCGGTACACCCATTCGTGGCATTTCATAGCCTAATGCATGACCCAATCCGTGAACTGGGAAAGGAGTAAAAACCTCGTGAATCTTAATGCCTGACTGTCTTACTTTATCGACAGCCTTAAGCACCACACGTTCGTCGTCATATACGCCAACTAAAAATTTATTATCAGTCATTATTTATAAGGAAGTATAACGTTTAAACTTTGAACCTGAATTATGCTGTAACCTTTTCTGGCTCTTCCTTCATTTCTGATGACGAACGCATTACTGCTTTAATTTCTGCCATATTTATTACTGGAAGGAATTTCGTAAACAAAAAGAAAAGCGTAAAGAAGAAACCAAACGAGAAAATATAATCACCGATATCTCCCATCCTTGGCGTGAAATATGCCCAGCTTGACGGCAGGTAATCACGATGTAGCGATGTTACAATAATTACGAAGCGTTCGAACCACATCCCAATATTTACAATTACAGCTATGACAAAGGAAACAACGATGTTTTCACGCAATTTTTTGAACCAAAATACTTGCGGTGAAAGCACGTTACACGACATCATCATTGCGTAAGACCACCATAGAGGGCCAGTTGCACGATTAAAGAAGGCATACCTTTCGTATTGTACACCGGAGTAAGCCGCAATAAAGAATTCTGTAATATACGCCACACCAACAATTGAACCGGTTACTAAGATGATTTTATTCATCAAACCTATGTGTTCGATTGTAATATAATCCTGCAATTTAAAAACTACACGCGTAAACAGCATCAAGTTCTGTACCATTGCGAAGCCTGAGAAAATTGCTCCCGCAACGAAGTATGGAGGAAAAATAGTTGTGTGCCAACCCGGTATCACCGACGTTGCAAAGTCAAATGATACAATAGTGTGTACAGAAAGTACCAAAGGTGTTGAAAGTCCCGCAAGAATTAATGAAACATCTTCGTAACGTTCCCATGAGCGAGCACCCCCAGTCCATCCTAATGAAAGTGCACCGTATATTGATTTACGAACACCAGTTGCACGGTCACGAATCGTAGCCAAATCAGGCACCATACCGATAAACCAAAACAAACAAGATACTGAGAAATAAGTTGAGATTGCAAAAACGTCCCAAACAAGTGGCGAGTTAAAGTTTACCCATAGCGAACCAAAGGTATTAGGCAAAGGGAGTGCCCAATATGCCAACCAAGGTCGCCCCATGTGCATCAAAATAAATGATGCGGCACAAAGAACTGCAAAGATTGTCATTGCTTCCGCTGCACGGTTGATAGAAGTTCGCCATTTCTGACGGAAAAGCAGAAGAATTGCTGATATAAGTGTACCAGCGTGACCGATACCAACCCACCATACAAAGTTCGTAATATCCCAAGCCCAACCAACGGTCTTGTTTAGACCCCAGACTCCTAAACCGTCCCACCAAGTTTTTCCTAACCAGAATGAACCGTAGGCAAGAACGAGTAAGGAAATACCAAAGGCAATTTTCCACTCTTTGGTTGGTTTGTCTTCGACGTGACGGCAAATATCGACCGTTACATCGTGGTAACTTTTGTTACCAGTTATTAGCTTTTCTCTTATCGGCGAAACTACTTCCATGAATATGAGTTTTTAAACTTTTAGAACTAATTAAGAATGAGCTTTTGGCTCTTCATCTTTGTGTGCTCCGGCGTTGTCTTCATCAGTATGAACAAACTGCCATTTAGCATCCGCTTTGTCTTTGTTTCTAATCTTAGTTAAGTAATTCAACTGCGGTTGAACGTTAATTTCTTCTAAGACGTGGAATGCTCTACCTTCTCTTTCAACTTCAAGCATTTTTGATACCCGAGATTCAGGATCAAGCATATCTCCGAAAGTGATTGCTCCAGTAGGACAAGATTGCGAACAAGCTGTTTCTATTTCACCATCAACCGGACGGCGACGCTCTTTTTTAGCTTCTAATTTACCAAGTTGAATACGTTGAACGCACATTGAGCATTTTTCAATTACTCCACGCGAACGAACTGTAACGTCAGGATTTAACACCATTCGTCCAAGTTCGTTATTCATGTGGAAATCGAAGTCGTCGTTCTCGAAATACTTCCACCAGTTAAACCTCCGAACTTTATACGGGCAATTGTTTGCACAATAACGAGTACCTACACAACGGTTATAAGTCATTTGGTTCAGACCCTCCGAGCTATGGGTTGTCGCCAATACTGGGCAAACCGTTTCACAAGGAGCGTTTGAGCAGTGCTGACACATCATCGGCTGTATCACTACTTCAGGGCTTTCAGAAGCTTTTTCCATCTCGGAAAGACCACCAACTGACCATGTATCAGTAATATCAGCATCTGAACTGTAATACCTATCAAGACGAATCCAGTGCATTTCTCTCGCTCTGGCAACCTCTTTCTTTCCAACAACTGAAACGTTATTTTCTGACTGGCAACTAACTAAGCAATTAGAACAACCCGTGCATGTGTTAAGGTCAATAACCATTCCCCAGCTGTGGTTCTTCTTATCGTGACCATTCCATAGTGATATGGAGTACGGTCTAACCGGTCCTTCCGACGTAGCTATCTTAGGCTCGAATCTTCCAGCTTTTACATTCTTTACGTATTCCGAAAGGATTGACTCCTGCACAACCGCCTGCCGTCCCATTACGGTTTCGTGCGTTTGCGTCTGAGCTAATGTATAGCCAGAATTTGTTTTTTCTACTTTAACACCTGTTTTCCAGTAACTTAAATTACCATTTACGGTACTTATCATTGGATAAACATTCACTCCAACGTTGCCAGCTTTTCCAGCAGCGGTACGTCCATAACCTAAAGCAACAGAAATAGTATCATTTGCTTGCCCAGGCTGTACCATTACAGGTAGTTCAATTTCTGAACCTTGTACGGATATTTTGATGATATCACCTTGAGCAATTTCTAAATCGTTTGCCGTTTTTTGTGAAACAGCAGCAGTATTTTCCCAAGTTACTTTTGATATAGGATCAGGCGTTTCTTGCAACCATGGGTTGTTTGCCTGACTACCTGAACCAATAGTTATGTTTTCAAAAGTGTGCAATTCGATTCCACCACTTTTAATTGAATTAATCGATGCTACTGCCGAAGCTACGTTTCCAGTAAAGGCTAAAGCATTATTCGCACCCTCAGAAGTTGATCCAGCTTCAAAAATACCGTCGTGCAATGATTGAACCCAAGATTTTCCTCCGTTTAAAATGCTTGAATTCCAGTTATTTTTCAAATACTGCTGGTAATCTCCACCAGAGATATCAGCCCAAGTCAAAAGGCTCGCCTCTGCCTGACGTGTATCGTAAATGTTAGTAATTGTTGGCTGCATTAGTGAGAAATAACCTTTCTTCACTTCGGCATCGCCCCAATTTTCAAGGTAATGAGAAGTTGCGGCGGTGTATTGACATAAAGTTGCCGTTTCGTTCACACGATCCGAAAGCGATATGCTCAATTTAGCTTTTTTGATACCCTGAGCAATTTTTGCATATTCAGGGTGTTCATAAATTGGATTAGACATAAAGATAACGGCATCGTAAACACCACCGTTTAAGTCTGTAATGAAACGACTCATTTCTGAATCACTTCCTTGCCCAACCATGTAAGGTGTTGAAAAATCGATGGTATTCCCTACGCTTCCAAGTAAACCATTTATGGCGTTTACTAAGGTTTGTATTGCTACGTTATTTGTTGCCGAAACAACAATTGCCTTCCCTTTAGCGGCAACTAGGTCTTTAGCACACTTATCTAGATAGGCTACTTCAACTTTTGATGCAGGAACTGGTGTACCTCCCATTTTTGAAGCAACCATATTATATAGATTGGCAAGCAATAAACCTTCCTGAGAAGGCTTAACCGAAGAACGGTAATCTGCCGCTGCACCTGTGATTGTCATTCCGGTTTCAAACTGGTAATGACGGGACATACTTCTCTTCCCGTCTTTGGCACTGCTCAAACGACGGGTTTTTGCCCATTGCTTTGAGAACTCCACTGGTGAAACCCAAGTTCCTAAGAAATCGCAGTTTATACCAACGATAACCTCTGCTTTATCGAAACGATAACCTGGAATAACAGCCGCACCAAACGAAGTTGCATTGGCTTCTCGAATTGCTGACATCGAACTTGCATCATACACGATATGCTTGCCGGCATATTTTGTAGTGAATTCAGCTATTGCAGCTTTGGATGTTGGCGAAGCAATTGTATTTGAAACAATTGCTACATTTTTCGATTTCGCAAGAGCAGCTTTAATCTCTTTATCAAGCGATTTCCAGTCAATCGCCTTTTCCCCTTTTACAGGAGTTTTTAACTTTTCGTTATCGTAGAGAGAAAGTACTGATGCCTGAGCACGGGCCGACGTTCCGCCACCAGTGATTCCAGAAAGCTTATTTCCTTCGATTTTAACCGGGCGACCTTCACGTGTTTTCACAAGAACGCTGCAAACGTCACTGCCATCAACAAATGTTGATGCGTAATAATTTGCGATGCCTGGTTCTACGTCTAGCGGTTTGTTGAGGTAAGGAATCGTTTTACGAACAGGTGCACCTACATCGCAAGAAGCTAATGTAACGGCAGCCATTCCAAAACCTAAAACTTTCAAAAAGTCGCGGCGATGAGTTGGTTCGCCCCCTTCCATGTTATCTATATTAAATTCGCGGTCAGCATTTTTGACCACGTTAATATCATTTTTTAACTCCTCAATTCCTTTCCAATACCGCTTTTTAGTATTCTCCATGAGTTGTTCTTTGCGAATTATATAATAGTAAATTTATAACCTGTTTTTAAAAAAATCAATAATGGCAACGAGCACATTCTAACCCGCCAATATCTTCAACTTTCATTGGACCGGCTGCGGTTTTAGTGTGAGCATCCATTAACTGATCGTAATATGCGTTATCTTTCCCGTTTACATTTGTTTCACGGTGGCAATCTATACACCAACCCATTGTTAGAGATTTAGCTTGCTGAACAACTTCCATATTTGAAATTTCACCATGGCAATTTGTACAATCCAAACCACCGACGTTGGTGTGCTGTGCGTGATTAAAATACGCCAAGTCAGGCAAATTGTGTACACGAATCCACTCAATCGGCTGATCGTTTTCGAGAGCCGTGTAAATTTTCTGAATTTCTGGCGATTCACGCTTTATTGCGTTGTGACAATTCATACAAATGTTTGCTGATGGAATACCAGCCTGTTTGCCTTTGTAAACACCCGTGTGGCAATAAGCACAATTAATTTCGTACTCTCCAACGTGCAATTTGTGAGAAAATGCGATTGGTTGCTCAGGAGCATAGCCTTGATGAACACCAATTCCATATAAACCATCCAAAGACGCTTTGGTTGCAAGCAAGATAAACATCCAAATCACCGCCGATCGAATCGTTTTATTAGCGGCCAAACCTTGAAGGTTTGCCTTGAAACGATCCGCCATTGATACGCCAGCAGTTTCAGGCGTTTCTGTTCCAGCAAGTTTAGCGAGCAATTGTAGAA
>JANQUM010000194.1:0-242 GCA_030731175.1 Spirosomataceae bacterium | reverse complement strand
ACAGGGCAACTAAAACTAACGCCATGATTGCGAGTAAGGCAATCAACACCACATCGAAGAACTGACCACCACCAGTTTCGCCACCAGTTGCAACAGCAGCTCCCGCAGCAGGCACAGCAGCGGCAACTGGAACATTAGCGGCATCAATGTAGGCCAAAATTCCTTTTATTTCAGCATCACCAAAACTTGGGAAAGCTGTCATTTGTGCCTTGTTGTATGCTTCGTATAATTTAACCGCATAG
>JANQUM010000193.1 GCA_030731175.1 Spirosomataceae bacterium | reverse complement strand
AGTCTTTATTTTCAAAATCAATAGGAACGCCAACGTTAGAGCCATCGCCTAAAATCAAATTCCAATGATTTAAATTTGTAAGCACACTACTCGGGAAGGCCGTTGCGGTAGTAGTTTGTGCTTCTTGTTCTGAAGGAGTGTTGGTGCAGCTACTTAACAATGACGATAAACCGATTAGTAAGATTGAAGGTAGGAGTAATTTGTGGTTCATTAATTCTATGTTTTTATAAATTCAAATGTAGGTTATTATTACCAATGCCATAACGTGCCGTCCTCTAATCTACTAACAGGCAAATATGACCTTTTATAAGGATATTTTGCAGCTTCTTCTTCGTTATATTCAACCCCTAATCCGGGTTTATCTTGTAAATAGAGAAGTCCGTCGTCAAAGGTCAGTGAGTTACTAAAAATGCTGTTCAGTTGTTCTGTCCCCAAACCGATAAATTCCTGAATTCCAAAGTTAGGAACCCAAAGATTAAAATGAGCGTGAGCCGCGTGGCATATTGGCGATAAATCTGGGGCACCGTGCGGAGCCATTCTAACATTATACATATCTGCAAAATTGGCCATTTTTACCATGGGAGTTATGCCGCCTCCGTGTGTTATGGCAGTTCTGAGGTAATCAATCGATTGGTTGACAATCAAATCTTTCGCGTCCCAAATTGTGTTGAATATTTCGCCAATCGCCAACGGAATCGTCGTGTGATTTCGTATAACCTTATAACCTTCTTGGTTATCGGCAGGCGAGGCATCCTCAAGAAACAGCAATTTATAGGGTTCTAACAATTTGCCCAATTGTGCAGATTCAATTGGCGTAAGCCGACTATGTACGTCATGCACCAACTGGATATCGTACCCGAATCTTTCACGAGCCTGTTTGAAAAGCTCGGGAATAAAATTCATGTATTTATGCGTTGACCAAGGCTGTTCGGGTGGGAGTGGGCGGTTGCCTTGAAGTTCAAAATAGTCCTTTTTCCCTTCCAGCGTCCCGTACGTACCTGCAAGGCCAGGTACAGCACATTGCAGCCGAACCGCCTTATAGCCTTGTGCGATAAACTTACCGAGGTTATCGAGCGTTTCGTTGATGGTTTCGCCATTAGCGTGACCATAAACGGTTATTCCTTTTCTGCTTTTACCACCTAATAATTGATAAACGGGCAAGCCAGCTACCTTACCTTTAATGTCCCAAAGTGCCATGTCAATCGCGGCAATAGCTGCCATGGTAATTGGCCCCTTTCGCCAGTAAGCTCCTTTGTATAAATATTGCCAAATATCTTCTATCTGATGCGGGTCTTTATTTATCAAGCAAGGAATTACGTGCTCTTCTAAATACGCAACTACAGCCATTTCTCGGCCGTTTACCGTTGCATCACCAAGTCCGTAGGTGCCTTCGTCGGTGATGATTTTTAGAGTTACAAAGTTCCGGCCCGGACAGCTCACAAACACCTTGATTTCTTTAATTTTCATGCTTCGTTTAGTATCTGTTTCTTGGAATTATTTGGAGCTGATTATCGTTGGGTCCTGCGAATTTAATGATTTATTACGTATATGCTTGATTAGCCCTATATTTAAAGATAATTTAGCCAACTGATTGGTCAAATAATTAATGAAATTGTAACCGCGAAGCTGCAAAAATGTGATCAACTTGTAGTTTTGAAACAAAGAAGTTGATTGATTGAATAGCATAGCCTGAGTGTTCGATATCATGTTTTTTTTCTCACTACTTAAACAGCTCTCAATTTAAAAAAATGGATAAAAAATTAACGGTACTCATTTCAGGAACCGGCTTTGCCGGACAAGGACACGCCGATGCCTTTCGAGCGGTTGGCGTTGAGGTAGTAGGCATTGTGGGTAGAACCCAAAGCGTGGTTGAAAAAGTGGCTCAGAAAATGAGCATTCCTTACGCAGGAACTGATTGGGAAAAGGCATTAGAAGATTGTAAGCCAGATATTGTTTCTATCGCAACACCCGGCGGAGCACATTTTGAGCCTATCACCCAAGCCATAAACTTTGGTTGTCAGGTATTCAGTGATAAACCCCTTACCGACTCGAGCGAGTCTGCCCTTGCATTGTATGAACTCGCCAAAAAGAAAAATGTAAAGACGGCGTACGCCTCCAGTTTCAGGTATATGCCGCATATAATTCACGCAAAGGAACTTGTAGCTAGCAATATTATCGGCGAACCCGTCGAGGTAGAATGTATCTCTCATTTTAATTTGGAACGAGATATTCCGTTTGGGTGGTCGCACCGCAAAGAAGACGGCGGCGGCCGACTCAATAATAACTTTACGCACATGATGTCGATCGTTACGTCGGTTATTGGCGAAAAGATTTTGTCTATTGCTGGCGAAGTGCGAGATGACCTCGGCAAAGCCCCCATTGTTGACGGCGTACATAATTTCAAAACCAGAAGAGATTTTATTCCCGACGATTTAAACGACCCTTCGCTAAAATGGGGTGAAAGTAATGTGGAATGGTCTTATACCGTGCTTGCACAGCTCGAAAGCCCCATTGCTAAAAAACCCGTATCGGTGCTATTTAAACACGGCGGTCTGAACCCCAGATTTAACGAAGATCATGTAGTTTTTTACGGAACCAAAGGAGCAATTTATATCAAAGGCCATTACGGAATGGGGCCGCTTTATGTTTACGGAGAAGACAAAACGTGGAAAGAACTGCCTCTACCGCAACATATTATTGACGACCAACCCCTTGTAGAAGGCGATACCGAACGAAATTGGCAATATTTAGTCAGAGAATTTGTGAAGGATATAAAAGGAGAAAAAGTAGCACCTTACCAAACCTTTAAGGAAGGAAGCCTTTACCAACAATTGGTGGATATAATCAGACAAAACAATAACTGGACAGACGTAAGTCATTTACAATAACACTATGTTTTACGACTATTTAGTAATCGGGCTGTACTTCGTCCTGTTTCTTTTTATTGGGATGATGTTTTCCAAAATGGCGAGCAAATCTACCAGCGACTATTTCCGAGGAGGCGGTAGAATGCTTTGGTGGATGGTAGGCTCGGCGGCATTCATGACCCAATTTTCTGCCGTAACTTTTACGGGTGCGGCGGGTAAGGCCTTTGCCGATGGCTTTGCCATTTGTGCCGTATATTTAGGCAATACATTCTCCTTCTTTTGTGCTTACGCATTTTTCGCACAACGCTTTAGGCAAATGCGAGTTGATACGCCAACAGAAGCCATCAAAGGGCGATTTGGCGTTCGAAATGAACAGTATTTCTCGTGGATGCTTATCGGGTTTTCATTCCTGAATGCCGGAGTTTGGCTAAACGCCCTCGGTGTTTTTACTACGGCCGTTTTCGGAGCAGATATTTACTTGACCATCATCGTCGTAGGTTTAACCGTTGTTTTTGTATCAGCGGTATCAGGTGCTTGGGGAGTTGTGGCCTCTGATTTTGTGCAAACTCTCGTAGTAGCTGCCATTTCTATTGCCGCCGCTATTGTGGCGTTGGTAAAAGTAGGTGGCCCTGTAAAAATGGTCGAGAATTTTCCGGGCGGTTTTCTTGTCGGGCCAAATATGAACTATCCCTTAATTTTATTCGGAACGTTTATTTTCTTCTTGCCTAAGCAAATTTTCACGATGATGAATCTGCACGATTCATTCCGATACCTCAACGCAAAAGATTCTGTCAATGCAAAAAAGGCAGCTTTATTGGCAACAATTTTAATGGGAGTTGGCACTATTATTTGGTTTATTCCACCGTGGTCAGCAGCAACCCTTTACCCAAATGCTGTTAAGGATTTTGCCCAATTAGGAAATAAAGCGTCTGACGCGGTTTACCTCGTTTTTGTACGAAACGCCATGCCCATTGGTACGGTTGGCTTGCTGATGGCGGCAATTTTTTCTGCCTCGATGTCTTCCATAGATTCGGCTCTGAATAAAAATGCTGGAATTTTTATCCGAAGTATTTACCAGCCCTTTATCGCTAAAAGAAACATAACCACCGACGATCAAAAACTCTTGCGAATCAGTAAACTCGTGAGTTTTTTAAGCGGTATTGGCGTGATAGCAACGGCTCTATATTTTGCTTCGCTCAAAGAGTTGAGTTTGTTTGAATTGATGATGTCTGTCTCTACCATGGTGCAAGTACCCATGATGGTGCCGCTTATGCTTGGAATTATCATTAAAAAAACGCCCCAGTGGGCACCTTGGGCCACCATTGTATTCGGGTTATTTGTCTCTTGGTTTGTAACCTACGTTTTTACGGCGGATGTTTTTGTGGGGATGTTCGGAATAGAAAATCTAACCAAACGTGAAACCATAGACATGAACATCATACTTACCGTAGGTGGTCACGTATTTTTAACTGGAGGTTTTTTCTGGGCAACAACGCTATTTTACAACGAAGAAAAAGACGTTAACAAAATTGGGACGGATAAGTTCTTTGAAAACCTTGAAACAACCGTTATCGCCGACGAATTTCAGGACGAAGCCGATAAGCAGCAACGAACTAAATTGGGCAATATGGTAATGGCAATCAGCACGGGTATTTTGTTAATGCTTTTTATACCAAACCCCTTGTGGGGGCGGCTCTTATTTGTGGGGTGTGCCATTTGTATATTTACCCTTGGCTATTTGTTAAAAAGAAGTGCAAGTGATTCTATCAGGCGGCAATAATTTCACGGAGAAATTATAATCTGAATTTAGTAAAGCGTTTAAGGAGGTTGTAGGTATAAAACTGCTGAATGCTAAGACTTAAGTTTATCGAAAAACTCATTTTTTCTCCGCTTTTCTCATATTGAAATACCTCGTAGCAAAGTAAATGGTCATAAATAGCCAAGCTCCTCGATAAACCCAAATGTTGATTTGGTAACCAAAAAGATCTGGTGCCTCGGTTTCCGTCATAAAACCTACAAAATTGAAGAGTGCTAAAATTGCGACGACTAAAAAGATGTATTTATTTCTCATTGTAGTGGGTTAGAATTTCCATTTTTTGTGCACGAAGTTAAAACAAAAAAAGGGAAACAACGTTTGTTGCTTCCCTTTTTCAATGATTTCAGTCAAATCACTTTGGCATCAATACAGCGTCAATTACGTGTACCACACCATTGCTTCCTTTTAAGTCAGCAGCGGTTACAGTTGCACCGTTAATCATTACAACACCGTCTTTGATTGTCACTTTTAGTTCTCCGCCTTGTACGGTTTTAACCATTTGACCATCAACTAAATCAGCCGCCATTACCGAACCCGGCACAACGTGGTAAGTTAAGATTTTAGTCAAATCTGCTTTTTTCTCAGCAGTTAAAAGCGACTCAACAGTTCCGGCAGGAAGTGCTTCAAAAGCAGCGTTTGTTGGAGCAAATACTGTGAACGGGCCTTCGCCTTTCAATGTCTCTACTAACTCAGCAGCAGTAACAGCAGCTACCAATGTAGTGTGATCTGCTGATCCGATTGCAACGTCTACTACATCTGGCATTACCACTTCTTCCTCTACAACAGCCATTTCGTCAGTTGCTTCTTCAGTAGTTTCTGTACTTGTGCAAGCTGCAAATACAGTTGTGGCGACTAACGCCATGAATGACATTTTTAAAAAGTTCTTCTTCATGATAGTATAAAATTTATGTGTTAGGTTGATTGAACAGAACGTTCGTTTTTTTGTTTAAAATTATCTTAAATAAAAATTAAAATAATCTGATAAACGCCTTTCCGTCAAATCTATAAACTCCACTCGGATTCGCTCCACCAAACCATACTTCGCCGTTTTTGCTGTTGTAAATCGTCCAGATTAGTTCGCTTTCAAGGCCATCTTTTTCGGTAAAATTGGTTACTTTTTCTCCGTCGTATTGCCAAATTCCTGAATGGTAAGACGTACCAAACCAAATACTTCCCCGTTTATCTTCACCGATAGAAAACACTTTTTCGAGCGAATTGCCGTTTGTTTCTTCTTTGGTCAACTTTTGTTGTTTTGTGAAATTGACAAAATCTTTTCCGTCGTATTTTAGTACTCCAATTCCGTTGTTGCCAATCCAGAGATTTCCCTTGCTATCTTCAAATAAACTACGAACGTGAAGAAATCCGTTTTCCTCTTTTAGTCCAAGTCGCTCGTTATCAATTATGTCGAATTCTGCACCGTCATATCCGACAACTGCCCCGTAAGTTCCAAGCCATAATTTACCGCTTTTCCCTTTGATAAAA
>JANQUM010000192.1 GCA_030731175.1 Spirosomataceae bacterium | reverse complement strand
GTCACGCCAAACTTCTGCTCTTCGTCAATAATTAATAAACCGAGATCTTTGAATTTGACTTTTTTTCCTAAAATCCCGTGCGTACCAATCAGTATGTCAACCTTCCCTTCCTCTACTCTTTTTAGTGTTTCGTTTACCTGTTTTGTTGACTTAAATCGATTAATATAATCTACATTAACGGGCATTTTTGCCAACCTCTTACTGAAGGTTTTTTGGTGTTGCATTGCCAAAATTGTGGTCGGAACTAAAATCGCAACTTGCTTATTATCGTTAACCGCTTTGAACGCCGCCCGAATTGCCACCTCCGTTTTTCCGAAACCAACGTCGCCGCAAATAAGCCGATCCATCGGGTATTGCTTTTCCATATCTTCCTTTATCGCATCGGTTGCCTTTCGTTGGTCGGGCGTATCGTTGTACATAAATGAAGACTCCATTTCGATTTGCAGATAAGTATCTGGCGAGTACTTGAAACCTTCTACCTCCCGCCGTTTGGCGTACAAGTTTATCAGCTCTTCGGCGATGTCTTTGACTTGCCGTTTTACCTTAGATTTTTTCGCTTCCCACTCGCCGCTGCCGAGTTTACTCATGGTTGGCGGAGTTCCTTCCTTTCCCGAATACTTCGCTATTTTATGTAAAGCGTGGATATTTACAAACAGGAGGTCGTTGTCGCGGTAAATAATTCGGATAACTTCTTGTTGCTTGTTATTAGAAGTGATGGTTTCCATTCCGGCAAACCTACCTACGCCGTAATCAATATGCGTGACGAAATCTCCGGGTTGGAGCGACTGTAATTCTTTTACGGTTAATGCTTTTGACTTGCTGTACTTTTCTTTGATTTGGTACGAATGGTATTTCTCAAAAAGCTGGTGATCAGTATAGCAACAAATCTTTGTTTCATGGTCTATAAACCCTTCCCGAAAGGAACACGAAATTGAGTCAAATTCCGTGGTTGGGTTTAGCTCTTCGATAATTTTACGAACCCGGGCAAGTTGCCTTTTTGATTCCGAGCAAATGATAATCACGAAACCTTTGGAGCGTAGTTCTTCAATATCTTCAATGAATAAATTGAATTCTTTATTGAACGAGGGCTGAGGCTTTGCGGTGTAATCAATGCGAGGAACGTTATTGTAGTAAAAGCGTCGCCCAAATTCCACCAAATTTTCTTTCTCAATTGCGGCGGTAAATGCTTCGCCGTTTACGAAAAGGTCTTCGGGCTTTTTTACGACAGCCGTTTCACCATTATCAGTTATTTCATCGAAAACTTTAGAAACGGTTTCAAAATTTGCATCAAGACGCTCTTTTGTAAAATTTACGTCTTTTACCCATATAGTAGATTTATTACGAATAAAATCTACTATAAACACCCGTTTTTCAGAACTTAAACGTGTTTCAACTTGCGGAATAATAACGATTTTCTCCGTAAAAGAATCGGTTAGTTGCGTTTCGGGATCGAATATGCGGAGGTTTTCTACTTCGTTTCCGAAGAGTTCTATTCGGTACGGTTTATCGTACGAATAGGAGAAAATGTCAATAATACCGCCACGAGTTGCAAATTGCCCCGGTTCGTACACGAAATCGGTTTTTTGAAAACCCTGATCTACTAATAATTCCGTGATGAAATTAACTTCAAGTTCTTCACCTTTTCTGATAGTGAGTGAGTTGGCAATAAGCGTTTGTTTGCTAACTACTTTTTCGGCGATTGATTCGGGGAAAGCAATAATGACAATCGGCTTTTGCTCGGTTAATTGGCTCAAAATCTCTGAACGCATCAATACATTGGCGTTTTCTACGCTGTTGTATTCATAAGCCTTTTTGTAAGATGAGGGAAAAAGGTAAACCGATTCTTTCCCCAAAAGCTGTCGGATATCGTTAAAAAGAAACGAAGCATCTTCTTTATCGTCAACAATTACGAACTGCGTTTGATTCGACTCTTTGAAGTACGTAGCAATGAGCACGCTATCAACACTGCCCGCCAAACCATTGATTTGGGTAACTTGATTATTACCGATTTTATGGCTGATGTTTTGAAAAAAAGGATCGGTTGAGTATAATTTTAAAAAATCTTCTTTTTTCACAAAAAAACTTTGTAGTTAATATAAAGCGAATAGTTAGCCGCTATTTTAGTCTAAATTCTGTTCTTTGATGATATTTATGAACTTACTGAGTTCGGCTTGTCGGTTTTCGTCAGACTCAGGAAAATGAACCGGAAGGGCTTTTAACCTTTCGTGCAAAACCTCGGCAACCAATAAACGCATATTATACTTATCATCAGAGGGAATGATATACCACGGCGAAGCTTCGGTTGAGGTATTATTTATTGCCAACTCGAAAGCGTCTAAGTAGTTATCAAACAATGCTCTTTCCTTAATATCGCCTTCCTCAAATTTCCAGTTTTTGTTCTCTTCTTTGATGCGGTCAATCAGTCTTTTTCCCTGTTCTTTTTTGGAAACGTTCAGGAAAAACTTGACCACCTCAATGCCATTATTATTGAGGTACGTTTCAAAATTCTTAATGTCCGAGTAGCGGTTTTTGAAAAGTAAATCTAAATCTTTGGTAAGCTCAAGTGGTAATAATTGATAATCCGTTATGATTTCAGGATGCACTTTAGTTACCAAAACCTCTTCGTAATAAGAGCGATTAAAAACCCCAATTTTTCCTCTTTCGGGCAGTTTTGTAAAACACCGCCACATATAATCGTGTTCGAGTTCGTTAGAGGTTGGTCTTTTAAACGAGTGAAAAACTGTTCCGTGCGGATTTATCCGTTTAAAAACCGCCCTGACGGTACTGTCTTTTCCGGCGGCATCAAGTGCCTGAAAAATAACCAAAACTCCGTAACGGTTATGGGCGTACATTTTTTCTTGAATGGCATCCAGTTTCTGAGTCAAAGATTTCAACTGGTCTTTGTAGTCAGATTTGTCTTGGTAAGTCTGCTCGATGTCGGTTGCAAAAGAACGGATATCGATGCTTTTAGAGCCGTCAACTTTGAAAGAATTAATCTTGGACTTACCCATAGAAGCTGAATGAAATTTGTAGGAAAAGCGTTTATAAAAAGTAAGTTCAGAACACAAAATAGTGCTAAACAGTTTAAGCAAACAAACAGCAAAGATAAATTATAAAGTAATGGAAAATAGTAAAACACAAACAGCGATACTTGGAGCGGGCTGCTTTTGGTGCATAGAAGCAGTATTGCAACGGGTAAAAGGCGTAGAAAAAGTAGAGCCGGGGTATATTGGAGGAAAAAACGCCAACCCGACTTATAAAGAAATCTGCACCGGACAAACCGGACACGCCGAAGTAGCAAGGGTCACGTTTGATACCGAGGTTATTTCTTTTGAAGAACTACTGGAAGTTTTCTGGAAAACCCACGACCCAACCACGCTCAACCGCCAAGGAAATGACGTGGGAACGCAATACCGCTCGGCGATTTTCTATAATGACATTCAGCAAAAGGAGATTGCGGAAGCTTATAAAAAGCAATTGGACGAATCTGGTATTTTCGCAAATCCGATTGTTACTGAAATAACCGCCGCAACTGAGTTTTATGTTGCCGAAGATTACCACCACAATTATTATAATCAGAATGCTTCGCAGCCGTATTGCCAATTTGTGGTACGCCCGAAAGTGGAAAAGCTAAAGAAGAATTTTGCCGATAAACTCAAGTAAGTTTTCTCTGCTCTGAAACATCTTTACTCAAACCAATTAATGACCTCTTCGGAGGTCTTTTTTTTGATGTCTGGTACGGTGGCATCAGCTGCCGGGTAGCCAACGGGTAAAAGCAGAAAGGGGCGTTCGTTTTTTGGGCGATTGAGTATTTCAGAAAGAAAATTCATGGGGCTTGGCGTGTGCGTCAGCGTAACGAGTCCTAATTCGTGAATTGCGTTTATCAGAAAACCGCAGGCAATGCCAACGCTTTCATTCACGTAATAATTCTGTTTTTTTTCGCCCTCCGCTCCCATTTCGTAGATTTCTTTGAAAACGACGATGATCCACGGAGCAGTTTCAAGAAAAGGCTTTTGCCAGTTGGTGTCAAACTTCTTCAGGTCTTCCAGCCATTCTTTGTTCATCCTGCCGTGGTAACTTTCGTATTCCTCTTCTTCGGCGGCTTTTCTGATTTCTGCCTTCAATTTAGCGTTGCTTATCGCACAGAAATTCCACGGTTGTTTATTCGCACCAGATGGAGCCGAAGAGGCAATCAGTAAGATGTTTTCAATTACTTCTTTCGGCACGGCATCGTCAGAAAAAAAGCGAAGCGAACGCCGTGTCAATTTATCAGAAAGCAGGTTTTTACTTTTCTTTATTAAATCTACAGAAGTAAAAGATTGGACGTTTTGCTGAAATTTAAAATGCTTGTTTGACATAAAATGACCGTAAAATAAAAAATAAGGAGTTTATTTAAACCCTAAATTATCAATATAAAGAGAATTTACAGTTATTTGCGAGTGGTTCTAAACGAATAAATTTACTATTTTAACCATCTTCTTTAGTCAATAACTTTATAAAATTACGAAAACATGAAAAAAACTAATTCTTTTAAACTAACACAGCTACTTGTAGCATTCTTTCTTTTTGGGATGTCATCTATTACTTATGCCCAAAGCTCTTCGGGTGAAAAAACCGCAAACTTAGGATTAAGTTTAGGTTATGGAATAGGTTTAAATGCTGCACTAGACGTGAATGTAGCTCCAAATATAAGTGTTGGAGGTATAGGGACTTTTAGTAACAGAAACTTTGGCTTTGGAGTTAACTATAGTGTTTTTTCGGTGGGTGCTCGCGGAGCATATCACTTAGGAGAAATCTTATCGGAGCCTTTAAGCTTAGACACTGATAAGCACGATCCGTATATCGGTGTGGGTCTTATTTATACCGGTGTAACGTCAAACGGTTACTCTGGAACGTTTGGCGGTTTAAACTTTGGTGGAGTTGCTGGCTACCGATATTTCTTTAAAGAAAAACTCGGTATCTACGCCGAAGGCGGATTTCCACTATCATCAATCGGTTTGACTTTTAAGCTATAAAGTATATTTCCAATTTTGTAAAACCCTCAATCAGATTAAATTGATTGAGGGTTTTGCTTTTTAAAATAGTTCGTTTAATATTTGGGTAAATAATAAAACAAAACAAATAATGAAAAAGAAATTGAACTACTTAATCCTTGGTGTGGCTGTGTTCTCAATGTCAAGTTGTGCCACTATTTTTACAGGAACAAAAGATACCATTCGGTTTAACTCAGTACCAGAAGGAGCTCAGGTTTACAAAGATGGTTTGGAGTTATGCAAAACTCCTTGCACTGTACCGGTTAAAAGAAGCATAAACGATGTGGATATTGAAATGAAAAAAGATGGTTACCAAACAAGATTTTTTACACTTGATAAAGAATTTAATGTTGTAAGTGTGATCAATTTACTAAGCCCAATAGGATGGGGCGTTGATGCACTCAGCGGCTCATTGATGAAGTATGACCGAAAGGCATACGAGATAGAATTAGAGCCTAAGAAATAAGCATACTGATAAACGGAAAAAGCCCGTTAGGAAATTTCCTAACGGGCTTTTTCCGTTTAATATGAAATCATTACACGACTCCCAGCTGTTGCAGCAAACCAATAATTGCGATAATTGCACCGATTGCAATTACAATGCCTGATAAAACATTCAAAATTGGGATTAATGTTAGTAAAAGCCCTATACCTATAATAGCCAATCCTACAATTAAAAGACTTTTCGTTGTTCCGCGTACGGTTGAAGAATTTGCCTTTTCCGCTTTTTTGTTCAGTTTATTAATTCTCTTAGTTAATACTTTGCTAAGAAATTTACTTTTTCCACTAACCTGCGGAACCGCCACCGCAGACGAAGCAATTTTTGAAACCGATGCTACCGGGACAACGGCGACTTCTTGCTGAATTTCTGCCGTGGTTACTGATACAAATAAGTTTGCGGGTTCTACAAAAGAGACTTCATCGCTAACGCTTGCCGTAATATTCGCCGCTGGAAGTTGCTGTACTACTTCCTGAACTTCTACTGCTTTAATAATAGCAGGCTTTGCCTTAACAGTTCTTTCAAAAGTTTCTGATTTTGATTTTTGAAAAGTGGCGTAAGGAGCTTTTTGACAAGACGAAAAGCCAACAGTAACGAACATGATGAGTAAATAAGCTTTGTGTTTCATAAAATAGTGAGTAAGTGTTTGTTAATATTTGAATAT
>JANQUM010000191.1 GCA_030731175.1 Spirosomataceae bacterium | reverse complement strand
TTGATGACTTTCGGCCTGCATACAGGTTTACTGGACCACATAACGCAGAAAACCTGTCAGGACTCAAAAGGCAACTTGTGGTTTGCCACCTACAAAGGCATGAGCAAGTTTAACGGTACTACAAACACGCTTTACACCAGTAAACAAGGCATCAAAGACGATTTTTTGATGAGCATGGCAGAAGACAAAAAAGCCAACCTATGGTTTCTTTTTGATTACGCCCTTGAGTGCTTTGATGGTACAGATATTACCAATTATTCTTTTGAGGAAGAAGATATGGACTACGAAAAGCTCAACGATATTTTGATAGACAACCAAGGAAATAGTTGGATTTGTACGTTTGGGAAAGGGGTTATTAAAATAGATAAAAACCTGACTTCTTACACTCGCTACGGTGAAGAACACGGTTTTGTGAATGATATTAACTGTGTTTCGCAAGATGCACAAGGCAATATCTGGTTTGGCGGCGAAGGCAACGGACTTTTCAAATGGGATGGAGCGGCGTTTAGCTCTTATACCACCAAGCTCCCGCACAATACCGTCACTTCTATGCACATTACAAGCACAAACCAGCTTTGGCTGGGAGGCGGAACGGGCGTTACGCTTTTTACAGAAAACCAAGCCACTTATTACCTAAACCTGAGCGATTCGTACATCAGCAGCATTTACGAAGACTCGCACAAAGCCCTTTGGTTTAGTAGCCTCAGTAGTGGTGTTTTTTGTTTGAAAGACAAGCAAATTTACACTATCAACAACAAAATGGGGCTTGCCAGTGATGAGGCCTATCACATCACCGAAGACAACTCGGGATATATTTGGATAGCCACGGTGTCGGGCGTGGTGAAGTACAACCCTATGTTTAGAAACATCACCGAAGCAGACGGACTAAGCGGCAGCCACGTAAGGAGCCTTGCCACAGACCATAAACAAAACCTTTGGATTGGCTCGGAACTTGGTGGGCTATCTTATTTTGACCGAAAAAAAAACACGTTCACCAATTATTATGTTGAAAACGGGCTTGCTGATAAAAACGTATTTAGTATCTGCGAAGACCGTGACCACGAGACATGGATAGGTTATTACCGTGAAGGTTTATCCAAGCTTTCGGCGGATAAAAAAAGCATTACCCATTACCCCAACACGGGTATGTTTATCGTCTCGATTTACGAAGACCATCGCGGCGATATTTGGTTCAGCAGCCGAGATAAAGGCGGTGTATTCCAATTAAATAAAAAGACAGGAACGCTAAGGCATTACACCACTGAGCAAGGGATCATAGACGAAGAGGTGATACAAATAAGCCAAGATAAAAACCTCGATTACGTTTTTTGTACGTACAACGGTGTTTCGATCCTTTCGGCAGAAAAAAAAATAATTACGAGCTATCCTACCACGCCTACCCAAAATTTTGGAATCGTAGAAAGTGCATTTCAAGACCACACGGGTGCGTACTGGTTTGGTTTATTGGCAGATAACGGACTTATACGTTTAGACAAAACCACCAATAAAATTTACACATTCACCACCCAAGACGGTTTGAGCAATAATACTATTTTGGGAATAACCCAAGATAAAAACAAGAACCTTTGGGTAAGTACTCGGCAAGGACTTGTGAAGGTAAATAAAAACGTTCTCGATAATTTTGACAGTCATATTTACAAAAATAATGCCCCCATTTTTAAACGTTTTACCGAAGAAAACGGGTATTTGGATACTGGCGACGGAAGGCACAATATCGAATTAGACGCTTCCGGAGGTTTATGGATTCCGAAGTCTAACAGTATGACCAAAGTGAGCTTAAATGCCGAACCACAAGAAAGCCCTACTTTGCACGTAGAAATAAACGAGGTTTCGCTTTTTAATAAAAAAATTGACTGGAGAAAAGACAGTACCGCAATAGCAGGAATGGGTAGCGAGAAAGTAAACTTTAATGGCTTTGAACCCTGGACGGGCTTGCCCAAAAATTTCCGCCTCGGATATAATAACAACTACCTCGGCTTTAGGTTTGCCGCCATAAACACCAGCAACCCCCGCACCGTAAAATATACCTATAAATTAGAAGGACTGGCGAGCGATTGGAGTCCGCCCGCTACCCTTACGGATGTGTCGTTTGCCAAAATACCGCACGGTAAATACGCTTTTCTGGTAAAAGGCATAAGTGAGTCAGGAGGAGTGAGCAAGGCAGCTCGTTTTAGTTTTGAAATATCGCCACCAATTTGGCAAACGTGGTACGCCTACACTGCGTATGCACTACTTTTTGCTACTTTATTATATTTTTATGTTAAAGTAAGAGTAAGTCAGCAACTAAAAAAAATTACCGAACGGGAGGCTCTTCGAACCAAGATTTCGGCCGATTTACACGACGACGTAGGCTCTATCTTAACCGGGCTTTCTATGCAGTCGCAGATGATGTCTTTAACCGCAAGCGAAAAAGGTAAAAAGCAACTATTAGAATTGAGCGAAATGAGCTTTGAAGCCATGGATAGAATGCGGGATACGGTTTGGGCAATAGATCCCCGTCGAGATAAGTTTGAAAATTTAGTGGACAGAATGCGTTCATTTGCCGAGAAAAACCTGCCTAATAAAAACATAAAACATAGCTTTGTCATAGACATAGATAAACCCAAGGATTTTATAAAACCCGACCAACGCCAAGCCGTATTTTTGATTTTTAAAGAAGCAATTACAAATATTCTTAAACACGCTGATGCTTCTCATGTGGAGGTAAAAGTCTCGAAAATAAAGAACGATTTCAATCTCTTCGTTAAGGATAATGGCACAATTCCGCCTAAAGAAAGTAAGTCGGGACAAGGCTTAGGTAATATGATAATAAGAGCCGAAAAAATACAAGGAAATCTCGAAATGCAATTTGATGCGGGATTCAGTATTTTATTGAGTTTTCGCCTGTCATAAATAAAATTTCAAAAGCGGGTATCGTTTTTCAGAAAGTTATTCTCGTCCCACAATTCCACGGCACTCTTGCCGTCCACGCCCGTACGTAGCTTGTCCGCAATCGGACAAAAAAGCTTTAATAAGGTATTATAAAATACTCACTATAAGCACATTAAAAACGTGGCACAGCATTGGCTTTGTAGGTGATGTACAAGTCGGTGAATTAGCACATTCGCTAAATCACTAATCCGCCCATTTATTAATTGTGGAACATCATGCTAAAAAATTACATCAAAATCGCGTGGCGAAACCTCGTAAAAGAGAAAGCATTTACCGCCATAAACCTCCTCGGTTTGTCGCTCGCTTTTGCGGCTTCGATTATGCTGTTTCTCACCGCCGATTTTCATTTTTCGTACGATGACTTTCAAGAAAACAAAGACGACATTTACAAGGCGTATGTAAAGGTAAATCGCCCCGAAAATACAGAGTTCGGTTCTTCCCAAGCCCCACCCTTTGCTCCCGCACTCCTGGCGGAATATCCGAGTGAAATACTGCACGCTACTCGCCTAATGGACGGCGGCATGACGGTTGAGTACAACGGAAAGCCTTACAATTTGGATGTAAATTACGTGGATGAACACTACTTGGATATGTTTTCGTTTCGGGTATTGCAGGGCTCAAAACCTTCGGCACTTACTCAATTAAACACTATCGTTTTACGAGAAAAAGATGCCAAAAAAATCTTTGGCAACGAAGACCCAATAGGCAAAACCATAGTAAAACAAAACGGTGGCGATGGCCGCCCGTTCATCATTTCAGCGGTAATTGCCGACGCCCCCGAAAACTCAACCATCGAAAGCAGTAACCTCATCCGTTTTGAAGTGTACGGGGATTACCAGAAAGCAAAAGATTCGTGGGATTGGCGAAACCACGAGGTGTACGTTCAACTCGCCCCAAACGTAAAGTGGCAGTTGTTTGAGCAGAAACTGAAAGGCTTTACCACAAAATATTTTAAAAACGATATCGAAATGGCGAAAAAAAGCGGTTTCGTAACCGACAACCGAGGTGAGGTAATCAGCAACCGCCTTTTACCGTTTTCCGAAGAACATTTTAATACCGTTGTGGGGCGAGACTCCATCAATTATTACTACCCCGTTATGGTATTGGGAATCGGTATTTTAATATTACTTATCGCCTCTATTAACTTCATTAATCTTTCAATTGTGCGGTCGTTGGCACGAGCCAAAGAAGTAGGAATGCGAAAGGCACTTGGGGCAATGAAAGCCCAAGTAATTGGGCAATTTTGGGGCGAAGCCTTGCTTATATGCGTTTTTGCGTTGATTCTCGGGCTTACAGCAAGCTATTTCCTAATTCCGGAATTTAATGCCATCGTAAGCGGAAACATCGCTTTTGAGGATATTCTTCAACCCAAAATAATCGCCATTTTACTCGGCGGTTTTTTATTAGTAACGGCGTTAGCGGGCGGTTATCCAGCGTGGATGATTTCAAGGTTCGACACCGTAGAAGTATTGAAAGGAAAAGTTAAAAAAAGTGCCTCAAGCGGCGGCTTGCGAAATACCTTGATTGTGGTGCAGTTTTCAATTTCCGTTTTACTAATCGCCTGCACCATTGTGGTCTGGAATCAGCTAAATTACCTCCGAAATAAGCCGCTCGGTTTCAACCAAAAGCAGGTCATCAGCGTACCCGTTGGCAACGGAATAAACGGATATAAATTACTCGACTTTTTCAGAAATGAATTAGCAAATCAGCCGCAAATTGTAAGTGTCACGGGGGCTGATAATAACCTCGGAACAGGAAATGACGGGCATAATTATATGTCGGTTTTTGGCTTTGGAATCGATGGAAAAGAATACAAAACCAATGGACTAAACATCGACTTTGATTACATAGAAACCCTTGATTTACAGCTTATTGCGGGACGCTCGTTCGACCGAAAATATACAACAGATAGCTCGGAAGCATGCGTTATCAACGAAACGATGGCAAAGCAACTGGGCGGAAAAGAAAAGGCTTTAGGAAAGGTTTTACCCCTCGATGGCGACAAAAAAATAATTGGAATTGTGAGGGATTATCACTTCCAGTCGCTCCGCAATAAAATGGAGTCAAACACACTATTCTTCAATAAAGATTTCGGAATAAATTATCTATTCGTGAAGGTAAACGGCAACTCGCCGGTAGCTACCATGGAGTTACTCAAGAAAACATATTTGACGTATAAATCTGACGGCGAATTTCTGGGGTCTTTCCTCGACGAAAACACCCGAAATCAATACAAAAAAGAAGAACGAATTTCTAAAATTTTCAGCACCGCTGCTTTATTGGCAATTGTGCTTTCGTGCGTTGGTTTATTTGCCATTGCGTTGATGGTAATTCGCAACCGTACCAAAGAAATTGGCGTTCGAAAAGTTTTGGGGGCGGATATCAGCACGTTAGTAAATTTACTAAGCCGAGATTTCTTAAAATTAGTACTCGCCGCCATCGTAATTGCCACACCGATAGCATATTACGGCATGAACAAATGGCTCGAAGAGTTCTCGTACCGAACCACTATTCAGTGGTGGATGTTCGCCATATCGGGCATTTTAGCGGTTGTTATTGCGTTAGTAACCGTCGGTTTTCACGCTATCCGAGCGGCAAGTGCAAACCCCGTGAAAAGTTTAAGGAGTGAATGATTTTTTAACTAATTAGTCTTCGCTAATATTAATTTATGATCTGTATGGTATGTTAGGATTACTAGGTTTTTCAATTTTTTTACAGGGAGAATAAAGCAGTATTAAGTGTTGTATTTAAATTGAATGTAGCCACATTGCTCTTTGTTACCACGCCAAGTATTGAACCAGTATTATTAAACTCTATGCCAACAATTTCTGATTCTAAATTGCAGAAATTGGTAGAAATACCATTCGTAGTGTTAAAAATATAAACCGTTTTATCTGATGTAGCAACTAAATTTTTACCGTCAGGACTAAATTTAAGATTCCCAGAACTAAGAGTTCTAATTGCTAACTTATCAATTACTTCTCCAGTAGTGAGTGAGTAAAGGATTAACCCTGATGAGTCAATAATTGCTAAGGTTTTATCACCTGGGGCAATTGAAATATGAGGACTTGAACGGTAATTGCTGTATTTTATGCTTCTTTCAATATTGCCTGTGCTGATGTTCCAAACATTTAAAGTGTTTTCATCATTCCCCATTCCAATCAAATATTTACCATCACTTGTAAATACAAAGTTTTGGTATGTTTCCGGATTTAAGCCGGTGAGTTTATTTAAAAAAGCCCCGTTTTGGGCATCAATGCGCACACTATAATAGTGCGTTGCATCCATA